>JAONMX010000011.1 GCA_028378565.1 Bacteriovoracaceae bacterium | reverse complement strand
ATTATGGATATTTTACTCTCATGTCTCAACCTGATAACGGAAGTAAAAACATTGTGAGAGATGAAAATGGAGTTATCAAAAGAAAACCTCTTAAAATGAAAAAAGCAATCTCAGAAAAGAACGCTAGAGTTATTCCTGTAATCAATAGAGAATTATGGAAGGTTTTGATTGGAAGGGCTAAAAGAGCTTCAGCTGCGTGTAAAAATAGAAGCAACTTATCACCTAACAAGGCTGACTATTTATTATTTCCAGGCATAACGAAAACAACTTCAACTAACCGTCTTAAACAAGCATTTGCCAAGGCTAACTTAAAATACAGGTCTTGGCATTGTTGTAGACACAGCAGAGGAACTTTTCTTCATAGCATTAGAGAGGATTCTGCTCTCGGAAAAAGATGGCTTGGCCACACTTCTGATAGAGTCTACCAAAAATACGTTCATACCCATGAAGCACTACTGAGAGCTATAAATTCTAAAAATACTGATTGGGAAAATGATGATTTTGATTTTTAGATAAACTGTCTATTACACCAATCTTAAAAATGGTTTCCAATCGGCTCTCATTTCTCTCAGAGCGTGATCGAGCTTCTTTCTCTCCCAAAAATTTTTTGCAGGTATTTGATTGAGATATTTGTCATAGAGCTTAGTATCACGCAACTCAAGCTCTAAGATGCATTCTATATTCTTTGTATAATACAAAGAGTTTTGGTTATCTATTTCTATTAATTTTAATATTTGGTTCAGCCCATCTTTGAGTAAACGGAGCTTTTCAAATCCATCAAGCTCTATCTCATTGGCCACATGCTTAAACTGGCAAGGAAGAAGCCTCATTTTATTAAAGCGATTAATTTTGATGTCAGCTTCCATTTCTTCATTCCACCACAGGGCAACCCTCTTGATTTCCTCAGCTGATTCATAATTGTTTAAATCGATAATTAGTTTCTTCATGCTCGCTTCCTTTTACCTCAAAAGTTCATGCGTTTCCACCCCACGAACTTTTGAACTTTTTTGAACCCCAAAAAAGAGCTTTTCTAAAAAAACGTCAATGATTTCAATGGGTTAATGCCCCAAAAAGTTCAAGAAAATGGCGGAGACGGCTCCACCTGAACCTCTTCATTCCTATTTATACGCTTTAATATTCATATTTGAAATATCTAGATAAATATCTGAAATCGCATAGACTTATGCTTTTATCTCCTATATCCACCATCATACAAGAAGTTACACTCTTCTTTCGATAGTATAAAAACTATCATTTATATTGATTCAAACTAAAGACAGTGATAGTATATTTACTGTCACATGGAGCTGGCTTGAAATTAGCGCAATTGGAAGCATTTAAGAAAGAGATTAAAAAGTTCCCCTTAGAAATAAGGGAAGACATCTTCGTTCTTGTTGAAAAGTACATGAATGGCGGGAGATTAACGACCTCCCAATTTAAGACGTTCAAAATCGACAAAGAAACGAAGATTCAAGAATTTAAAGTTAAAGATCATACAGGAAATTGGAGGGCCATCTCCTGTATCGTCCAAAAAGATATTTTAGTATTTGTTTACGCTTTTCATAAAAAATCACAGGCCCTGCTTGAAAAAGATAAGGACACCATCAGAAAGCGTATTAAAAGGATAGAGTTATGAAAAAAGAAAAATTAGAAACCATGAAAATTAAAGATTTTGCCGATGATCTTGGTATCAACTATCAAGTTTTAAAAATTAAACAAAAACTCATAGCCAGTATTAAAAATCATTGTGAAAAAAACAAGATTTCACAACGCTCTCTAGCGAAGAAAGTACCTGGTCTTACGCAAGACCGTATTTCTAAAATATTTAATGACCAGGTTGGTGGGATGACTATTGATAAACTTGTGCAAATTCTTAGCATTTTAAATATTAAAATTAGTGTTTCTTTTAAAAAGGCCGCATAGCGATCAATCGTCATCGCTCCAGTCCATTTCTTTAGCTTGAATCTCTCTCATCAATCCTTCATACGTATGAATATATTTATTATGTACTTTTTCACTAGCATGGCCTAGCCACTGCATAGATAATTCTTTATCGCCAGTTTTGCCGTGAAGAAACGTTCCTCTACTATGTCTACAACAATGCCATGATCTATACTTAAGATTAGATTTCTCAAATGCCTCTTTTAATCTAAACATTGAAGTCGTTTGCACTATCCCATCAAATAATAAATAGTCAGATTGATTTCGTGATAAATGATGATTCTTTTTCCACAACTTATATTGTGCCTTTGCTCGTCTACATAGTATTTTCCAAAGCTCTTCACAGACTACTGGAATTATTCGTGTGTTACGTTCATTAATAGCCTTTTTCATTTTGAGTGGCTTTCTTAAGACTTGGTCACATTTATCTCTAACAATCGATTTCGATCCACCATTATCTGGCTGAGATGAGAGCGTAAAGAAGCCGTAGTAACGATGAAAGTATTCACTTGGTATATTCTTGTCATCCTTATGAAATATTAAATTACGCCTGAGTAAGTTCTTAAGTGAATCTCTACTAATCTCACCTTTATAAATATCTGCCAATGAAATACCAAGCCCTTCATTAAATCTCATGCCTGTCCAATAGAGCATGAGAAAATATTCAGCTTCATTATCATATTTAAGCTCTCTTAATTTTTTATAGACGATCCAACTTTCGTCCTCACTAATAACATCATCAATCGACTTCTCATTTAACTTAGACTCATCAAATGCTACGCAAATATGAAGCTCATTAACGATACCCTCAGCTTTCAAGTGCCGCATGAATGTATTCAGTGATTTTACTGCATGATTCTTAGAGCTGTATGAAATATTTTTCTTTGGATTTCTAATAAGTTTAGCATCATCTTCAAGCCATATTTTAAATTTTCTATAACTCAAGTGCCAATTATTAATATTATTGTTTTGAGCGATATTAAGAAAATAAGGAAGCACATAATATCTCAGATAGTGAACACTGTTCTTGTAACCGTATGGAGATTTTCTCTTTTGCATTTCAGTGTACTTATCAAGAAGATCTTTGAAGTTATAATATTTTTCCTGCCATTCTAATTGACGCTTAAATCGCTCCCTGGCTGAATCATATTCGCCCTTAAGTGATTTCTCCACATCCATTGCCTCTTTTTCAGTAGTAATGTCACGTCCAAATCTATTTTGAATTTCTGATTTCTTTAATCTTACATTCTTACTTGTCTTTGAATCGTAAACCATGAATGAATAATAAGTATTTCCTTTCTTATCTCTCTTCTTAGTGTAGGCCATTGACCCTCCATGCATTTCAATAAGTTCGTTAGTCTCCTACCCCATCCTACAAGTCTGGTCAATTCTTCTGATTAATTCTTTTAGTTAAAATTGTAGGATGGTGAGTATGGAGAAATTAAAATGAAAAAAGTAATTGTGAAAAAGAAAAAAGATAAAACTATTGTCGTAATTCCAAAGGTTCAGAAAAGCCTTCCTGGAGATAACTATGAAATAGGTCTCGTCAATTTTATTACTGGACTGATGGAAAAAGAATATATTGAACAAGCATTGAGTCTTATAAATATTTTTTTTGATCGATTAAGTCTTGATGAAAAGAATCAATTGGTTCCTAATATCATTAAGGCAACTGGACAGTATGAAATACCATCCAGTTCGCTACCTGAAGCTTATTATGACTTTTTGGTTTCAACTGAGTCCGATGACTTGTTTTTTTGATGTTTAATATTTTTGCGACCTATTGAAATTTTCTCACCTCTATATTTCTCTGAAATATTAAAGACCATCAATTTACCACCCTTAACTTTGCGAACATGAAGTTGCTCTTTAGTTCCATATTTAGGACACATTTTCCCTTCTGATAATTGCTTAAGTTCTGCTAAGGTAATACCATGTTTTTTAGCCACTTCTTTCAATTGCTCTTCAAGCGTCTTTTCTTTTACTTTAAACAAACTCATAAATACCTCCATTATTATTCTCGCACGCTGACACAGAGCTATTATGTGTCAAGCAAGAGGTACTCCTCCATAATTTCAATGGCCTATATGAGATTTGTGAAATTCCAAATATAGCGAACTAGTTCGTAGTTTCCAGTATCTGAATCGTCTCTTTAATTACTTCTTAAAATATGAGCGCAATAAATAATTTAATCTATTGGATATTTTGTTTTAGGGTTTTGATAATAGCTATTTTGAGAGAGATTTGGTCCAATGTTATGCGGGTCAATATGTTTTTTATTAAAGTATTTCTAATATTTACTACTTTATGTCTCTCAACTCATGCAAATGCTTCATGGTTGTGTAGAGAATCAGCTTCTCAAGCTCAAGGTAATATCTTTTATGCTTGTGGACATGCAAATGCGGTAACCCTCAACAAGGCAAGAGAGCAATCACTGCTTAATGCAAAGACCGAATTTAATAGTTTTTGTAATGAGTCTTCTAATTGCAAAGACAAAGCCTATATCATTACTCCGATGAGAACAGACTGTGATAAAGTAGGTGATCTATATTCATGCTATAGAGGCCTGCAATACTCAATAACCAGCAAAGTAAAATCTGAAATTGATGGTCACTTAGTCAAAAGAGAAATCAGTAATAAAGAAAAGCAAATTAATAAACTTCAAGACCAAATCAATGACCTCCAGTATTTAGATAAGCTGAGTAAAGACGTTAATAAGTTAAAAAATAAATCTGCTAATAATGAAATCATTCAATCTAACATTAAAAATGGATATGCTGGTTTTAAAATTGATTCCATCAAAGTTCCTTTTGCCTATGGATATGAAAAATTAATTGAATTGGGTCCTGAATATGAATATTTAATATTTCGAGATATTATTGGTCTTAAGTTTAATGTTTCATATATGACAGGGTTGAAAAACAAGGATGACGTTAGTGAACGAGATTTACCCAATTCAACTTCTAAAGAAGACCATCATTCTCACAAGGGTATTGATGTTAATTTCTCTTTGCCAGTGCATATAAATAGTGTGTCTATAGCGCCTAAATTTGGCCATACGAGTGTTAAATATAAGTCTACGACAAAGTCATATAATAATTATGGAGTGGCTCAAAACGCTCATACTGTGCCCAGAAGTTTTAATGATAACTATTTTGGGATTGGTGTTCGGTATGGTGAAAATTATTTTATAGAAATTGAGCCAAGAAAATATATTAAATCTGGTAATAGCAATGTTGGAGTTAGTGTTGGGATTAGTATTGGTTTTTGATATTATTTTTAGTTTTTGTGTTTGGTTATTTGTTGATTTTTTTTGTTTTTAATGAGTAGGTTTATAAATATCTTACTTATATATTATTATGGATTATATATGTAGGCATCTACTGTAATATCAGCTATCTACTCAACTTCTTCTAGTCTCAATTTGTATTTCTTAACAGATTCCCAAGCTCTGAGAACTTTTTTCTTTCTATCAATCTTATCCTTATAAGTGGGTAGTGATTCTGCCCAACTATAGATACGATCTGGAGTTCTATCATTTACGAAATGCCAAGCGGCCCTGATCACTTCATATTCCCATTGTCCATCCTCAATATGAGTTGGTAATTTTCTAACATGGGTCAGATTTGAAGTATAAGAATAGTAAGAGTCAATAATAACTTTTTTTAGTACTCCTAATGCTCTATATTCTTTGGCTTTATAGCCTTTTCCGTAAGTATCACCAGTGCATTGTAATTGTTTTTCATCAACCAGCTCATATATCCACTTTCTAAGCGTTCTAACATCAACATTCAAGTAATCAGCGATATAAACCTGCGGTAAGACATTTCGACCTAGCCCTATCCATTGTTTGTTTGAAGGATCTGTTCGAACTAAATTATGTTGCGCCATCAAAAGACGGATAAACTTCTCATACTTATTTTTGATTGGTCTAGTCGACTTAATTTCAATTAAACTGGCCAACTTTTTAGGTATGTCCATTGAGGACAATTGATACTCAAATTGTGCATTAGAATTTGATTCAATGTCAGTCGCTGCTTCTTCTAAGTCTACCTTCTTAATTAAAATATGAGGATCAATGCCTTGAGGAGTTTCTGAAATGTAGACAACTGTTACAGAAGAATAGAAAAAATGAGCAGCATCGATGGCTTTAATATCAATTTTCAATTTAAGTTTTTTGGCCATTGCCCTAACAAGCTTTTTATAGACATCAGCGGAATAAATATAATCGGTTAACTCAATCAATAATCGATAGCGTTCACAAGGTTGGCCGTTACCCTTTTTTATCATATGGGACTTTGTAGGAGCAATGATATGACTGGCCTTCTTTAATCTATTGTGAACTTGCTTCATTGAAACTTGTTGAGGGTCATCGATATCTAATACTAACAAATTAGTCTTTTTCCAATTTTCCAGGCAACGATAATTCGGGTTCACATATCCAGACGTATAGCTTGATTTAATTATAAATTCAGCAACCTTCTTAATTGAGTGTAATGTAACGATCTTTCCTCTTGGATACTTAACACCTTTTTGCTCTAAGAAAAAAAATGGTCTCTTTTTAGTCATTTCAAACTAACCCTATCGTTTTGCTCAAGATACTATCCTATTAACGAAACAGAATAAAATACCCAACTCCGCTAACGAAAAAAATCTAGTATAATTTTACAATTAAATCGTTTAGTTTTGGAAATAATATGAGTGAATTAGACCCTTCTAATATTATATGCGTTGATGCTCCCTTGGAAGAGGGAATAAAAGAACTATTGGCCAAATCTAAAAAGAAATTTGAGAAAAAAGCTAAATCTACTAAGGCCGCAACAAAGAAACGTGATTTAAGCAAGGAAAGAGAAGATCTCTATTTATGGTTAATAAATGAACATTGGGACACTGGTGTTGCATTTAAACAACATGGAGATATTAGTTATGACTGTCCTCTATGTGAAAAAAAAGGGTGGATAGATCGAAGACTTGGTGTTCTTAGAATTTACTGGAAAAAAGGTAATCTTATTTATTTTTGTAATCAATCCAAAGAGGATAAAAAGTCACACAACAAGAAGACAATTACAGTCATAAAAGAATTAATGGATCTGAGCAAAAAATGAGTAATTTATTATATGGGCATGGAAATTTAATGGGAATTGTCAGTGTCTACGCTACATCTAGTGGAAAGGCACTCGTCTGGGTAAAAGAAAATGGTAAGACATTAGATGAGCCCATAGAGCTTAAGTTTAACCCTTTTAATTTGTGCAGACATAAAGAAATTGTGGACAACCTAAAGGGAGTGGACATTATTCGCCTTGGTGGTGATCTCGATTTCAAATATCGATTAAATATTACAAACAACCGAGAGTATAAAAGTTCCGCAAAAGCATTAATTGATAAATATTTACCTGAACTAAAAAGTGATAGCAAGGATCTGCATAATAATCCCTATTTCTATGTCCCTAATTGTGCTGAACAGTTTTTGATTGATACTGGTAACACATACTTTAAAGGTCTTGAGTTCTCTGATTTAATACGAATGCAAATTGACATTGAAACAACTGGATTAAATGCAGATGCTGGCGACAGGGTCTTCATGACTCAAATTCGAGTTGTTCAAGGTAATGATGTTATTGATGAAAAAATATTTCATGGAGAAGATGAGAAAGAGCTTTTATTAAACACTATGAAATACGTCGAGGTAATGAATCCAGATGTTATCGAAAACCACAATATATACAGATTTGACCTAGATTTTTTACATAAACGATGTAACGTCCATGGTTTAAAGTTAGACTTAGGCAGGCATGGTAATCGAGATGCCTTTACCTATGAGACCAGAAATGTTTCCAATTCACGAAACCCAGAATTTGTTAGATATACTTTTACCGGAAGAGAAATAGTCGACACCCTCCATTCCTCTCAAAGATATAAAAAAACAGATACTGATCTTGAGAACTGCAAGCTTAAATATGTGGCAAAATACTTTGGTGTGGCTGCTCCAGACAGAGTTTATATTGATGGGGCTAAAATTTATGAAACTTACAAAAAGGACCCTCAAAGAGTTTGTAAATATGGCCTAGATGATGTTCGTGAAGTCGATGAAATATCAAAGATTCTCAATCAAGACAGATTTAGATTGGCGCAATACATACCCATGACATATGAAAAGTTAATGACAACTGGAAACGTCAAAATGGTTGAATATCCCTTCGTCATGGAATATTTAAGGCAAGGTCACTCAATTCCTGCACCAACACCCAAGGAAAAGTATGAAGGGGCCCATGCTAAGGATTATAAGAGAGGAATTATTGAAAGATGCATAAAGCTTGATGTGGCCTCAATGTATCCAAATATAATAATCGAAGAAGAAATTAAACCTGTTAATGAGCCACTCAACCTATTTTTACCTAGACTCAAACTTCTTAAAGACGTAAGACTAAAATATAAGGCCCTTTCTAAAGAGAGCGATGAGGGCAAGGTAAAATATGGCCCTATACAAAAAGCTCTAAAAATAGTTATCAATGCAACCTATGGATATTTAGGAGCAGAACACTCATTGTTCAATAATGTCAAAGGTGCCGAGCAAGTCACAAAACAGGGTAAAAAAATAATCAAGGCCATTGAATCCTCAATAGAAAGTCATGGTGGCACTTTAGTTGAAACTGATACAGATGGTGTCATATGCAGCATTCCAGCTACAATTACAGAAGAAGAAATTGAGTCACTTGTTCAGGCAGATATAAATTCAAAATTCCCAGGTATTGATGTTGAACTTGATGAAAAATACGCTTGGAGTAAGGTTTATGTACAGTCTACAAAAAATTACGCATTTATAAATAATCACGGAAAGCTAAAGAAAACAGGTAATAACTTTAAATCAAAAGATATGCCTCCCTATCTTTTAAACTATGTCGATCAATGTTTAATCTTTGCCTTGGATGGTAAAGTTCAAGAATTAGTTTCATTAATCAGAGAAACCTACACAAGAGTGCGTGATTCAAAGTTAACAGGTGATGAAATCTGCCGAGTTAAAACAACTAGGCATAATTATACTGATTATAAAGGGATGACGAGAAAGAGTCCAAATACTCCCATTTATGAATCTCTTGTGAATGCAGGCAATACCACTTTCAAAAGTGGCGAAACGATCTCATTTTATTATCGAAACAATAACGGTACTAAAGAGCCAATCACAAAAGAACTTTACAGCTTTGACTATGATATTGATTATTACTTAACCGATTTCAAAAAGAAAACGGCACGTTTCAAGTATTTATTCGACTCTAAAACATATCGCAATATTTTTACAGACAATACCATTTCAATAGATAAATTTAGTGCTTGGTACTCCAAAGATGCTGATAACATAGAATATATTTTGCCTAGTGCACTAGATGGTTTTGATGAAATTGATTTAATTGAAAAGACTGAGACCTTTTTAAAAAGTAACTATCGTATCGGTAATATGAAATTTGATCTAGATATCAAAATGATGAAGCCTTCTGAAAAAGATAACAATAGTGACAAGCAGAATATTGTGCTAATTAATTTAGAAATTATTGATGAATATAGAGACGATATTTATGAACTCTCAATTGAGGCTAAAACAAAGAATAACTACACACCCCAAAAGGATTATTTTAAAAAAGAGAAAAATTTTATCTTTATCATAGATCAAATCGAGCATGAAGTTAACTCTCTATTAGAAGATCTCGAAACTTCACAACTTTATTCAATGAAAAATAATGACACTATCCAATTAGAAAACGATTTATTACATTATTTATCCTCTACATTAGACTCTTACCTTGAGACTTATGATTATGAAATTTGGGTCGATTACGTATATCACTCCATCGTTTCAGAAAGTGAAAACAAGGGCAATGTTACAATTGCGACTTTTGGTGTCACATTAAGAAATGAGGGACAAGACGAACAGCTTGAAATAGAGTTAGAACTTAATAAAAAACACAATCATATTGTCCAAAAATATCCTCGAGAAGACTGGTCTAAGCTCCTTCAAGATTTCCACAAAGAATTTCAAAAAGTTACTGGTATTGAGTTTGATCTAGATGACGAGGAAACTGGAGTTCCAAATAATTTTGACCACACCAACTTTGTTTAATCTCTATCCAGAATATCGATAATCTCATCTTTAATACCACCAATACTTAGATGTGTATAAATATCTTGAGTTTTTCCACTGGAGTGGCCAGCTATCAACATTCGATGCTCTTTTGAAACTTTATTTCGGGCTAGGAATGAAAAGTAAATATGACGGAAAGTATGAGGCGTTATTTTTATGGGTAATTCACAGTCGGCTAAATATTTCTCACAAATTTGTTCAATCCTTCTCGTTGAATACTTGGAGTTACGGTTAGACTCAAATAGATAGCGGTTATTGCGAGTCTCAAGATAAAGGCCAAGCTTCTCTTTCAGCTTATTACCAAATGGCACGACTCTATCTTTTTTTCCTTTTCCTTCCTTAATAAAAATCATGTTTTCCTGAAAATCAATTTGGCCTACTTCAAGATTACAGAGCTCTGACACTCTTAAACCAGTAGATTGGAGAAATTGAAATATTAATTTGTGAATAGGATTATTAATAACTGAATAAAATTGGGCAAGCTCATCAGATGTTGGTAACTGATATAAGGATTTTTTGTTCTTGGATATTTCAATGTCACAATTTTCTCTCACCACTCTAAAAATATATCTGAGCTGGCCATAATCTAGTTTATTTCTATTGGCCTCTTTAGTAAGGAACTTAATACATTTTTGATTTGGAGATTTCGCATTCGATTTCTGATCAACGAAATCCTGCAGTTTTTCGATATTATCTAGCTCATTCTTCATAGGCTCTCCAATATTACTTCGCTAACTATATAGTTTTACGAAATTGACGTTAGCAGAGAGATAAAAGAGAGCAAGTGAGGTTAGTAACAGAAATCATAAATAGGGCGTCGGTTTTCTTTGGATCTTATACTATTTTATATCAGTGTGTATATATTGTTGAGTGTCGATGATATGGGATAGCGTTAACTGAAGGGAGATTTGTCCTAAATAACAAACTCATTCACTCCTCTATCATTGAGCCAGAAATATTTTCCCAACTGTGCGAATCTTTTCAATTCTCTTATAAAAACTCCAATTAATTCGATACGGTAACAGAGATGAACTTATTGAAATTAATCACATTTATATCGATATTATTATCAGGCCTTACTTACGCTCAAGGTGAACTCGATAACTATTATGCTTTAGAATCAGAAGTTGCAAAATTACGTGCTGAATTTAGAGATAATCAAGGTCTTATTTCAGAACACAACACTACTTCAAATCATTTCTGGTCACCATCATCAACTAAGAAAATTCTCGATCGACTTCACAAAGATCAAGATAGAATACTCAAAGAAATGGAACCAAAAGTTAAAGAAATGAAAAAGCTTGAACAATCACTAGAAGTTAAAGCATGGGACTATAGACTTGGTACGCTTGAACAAGTTAGTAGAGTCTTAGGCAGTGTTTCTTCAAATAATACATGTTCAGCTCAGGGCCAACAATTATTTACGAGTGATAAAGCTTTTGAAGCTTGGAACGCTCAAAATGGTGATTTAGATCAAAAAGTGGCTTATTACGCTCAGAAGGACGGGCATATAAATAATTGCTTGAACGATAAAAAAAATGGTGACTCAGGCAAGAAAGATTACACTTCAGCTCATCTATGTAAAAAAGTAGGCTGGTGGCTTGATTCCAAAAGAGGGGAACCAGTAAAATATAAAGTTCACAAAAAAAATGGATTAATAAATATCGATACTTCGATATATTTTGACTATAAGGGCGATGAAAAAAACAGAGAGCGTTCTTTTAAAAGACTAAGAAAGGCAATGAAGTGCATGAAAAGCTTCTACGCCAAGCACGGTATACGCTTGAATTTAACAGTGAAAGAAGACTCTGGTCTGCATGATTGGTGGTCATGCGATCATTCAATAAATATTTGGGATGAAAAAATGAATCCCAACTCGGCAAATTGGACAACAACAACTTATCTCAGTGATGCTAGAGTTTGTAGACATTTTTTACACGAGCTAGGACATAGACTTGGATTGCCGGATTCATACCCTGATCCTGATTGCCCAGATCGCGAACCAATCAAATCACGCTATGATATGATGTACTCAACAGGATCTGGAGCAGATGTAAATGAAAGCAATATAGACGGTGAAACTATTTCAAAACTGATTAGGCCATTATGTGGAGAATAAAATGAAATATATATTAGCATTTCTTATAAGTTTTCCTATGTCGGCCAACTCTAGTAAGTTAAACCCAATGACTTTTTATATACATGGAGGGGCTATCCAGTCCTATATGAATGATAAAATAATAATAAACTCTTCAGCCAAGGTTACTCTATCAACAATTTCTCCAACATTCGCAAAGTATTCTAATACTATTGGACAATTTGAGTCTAAGATAACACATTTAGAGCTCCAAAAATTGGAACAAATCATTTCAGCAAGTAGAAAAAATATAAAAACTCCCCACCAGCATCAACCTCCAAGTGGTTCAATAGTCGAAGAACTTCATATTGGTAATGACAAGACATTTTGGACATCAAGAGATCAGTCGGATGCAATTAAGACTATAAGGTCAGAGTTTTTAAAGCTGGCCAAACAAGCATATAAAAATCCTATTAAAGCGATTTCACTAAATTGTTCTCAAAACAAAGCACAAATCAAATGTGCATATAAGAATGTTGGCAAAGAAACTGTAAATACTGTTGACCCACTTGGCGTCTCATATTCAATATCATGCTTAGATATTCGTGGAAAAAAGAAGGTTCTCCATGAACTTAAAGAGTATAATCCTAAAAAGATGAAACCAAAGAAAATTAAAATCAAACCAAGTGAGGAATATAAATTCTCAATTAAG
The DNA here is from genome assembly GCA_028378565.1 of Bacteriovoracaceae bacterium. Lineage (GTDB taxonomy): Bacteria > Bdellovibrionota > Bacteriovoracia > Bacteriovoracales > Bacteriovoracaceae > JAAEST01. The sequence goes on along the minus strand of JAONMX010000011.1, from coordinate 27,263 downwards.
ACCAATCATGTGTGTGATTATCGAGTCGTAGTGAAAACTACGGACATGATGATTAATAAAAACTACAAAGATGTTCTGCTTGGCGAGCTAGTCTCAAATCAGTTAACAAAATAGCACCGAACTTTTGAACTTCTTCAACACCCAAAACTAAAAAGAGCGATCAAAGACCGAGTAATCTCAAGTATTTGTCGCTCAAAAAAAGTTCAAAAGTGGCGGAGATGGTGAGATTCGAACTCACGGAACCGTCAGACGGTTCGACACCTTAGCAAGGTGCTCCCTTCGACCACTCGGGCACATCTCCGAAGAAAAAATGGCGGAGGACACAGGATTCGAACCTGCGGGGCTTGCACCCAACGGTTTTCAAAACCGCCGCTTTCGACCGCTCAGCCAATCCTCCGTTGCAAGGTAAGTAATATAATCATTTGTAGTTATTTTGACAATTAAATATTATAGACGTTATGCATTAGCGTGAAATGGCCCTAATGTTAGACTCAATTGCTCGTCGGTCTGACGCACCAGGGTTTAGTTTCAGGTATATCTCAAACTCTTCAAGAGCAAGCTGGGACTGGCCTATCTTTTGATAAATAATACCAAGTGATTTCCTAATTTCTGGGTTATCTGGCTCCCTGGCCTTAGCTCTCATATAAAGGTCGCGTGCCTGCTCAAAGTATCTTTGAGCCATTTTAATCCATCCCATAGCAATTAAGGTTTCTACGCTTTTTGGATCTTTGGTAATTGCTTTTTCTAAAGACTTTAAAGCCTTTGGCATCTTATTTTGTAGTCTATAGATTTCACCCTGAACATAATAACCCTCGTAAATGTCTGGGTTATATTTTATTTCTAACTGTGCGTCTTTAAGTGCTTCATCTAGCTTGGCCATTTTTATTTTAACTTTAGCCCTAAAGTAATGTGCTCGTGGATAACTTTGAAGCCTATTTGTTATTTGCTCTGTAGCGTACAAGGCATCATTGTACTTATTCACATTAAAATATGCTTGAGCGAGATTCATCCACATCTTCACATCAGAAGGTGTTAACTCTAATAACTTTTCCATATTGAAAATAACTTTTTCCATGTCACCTTCAATTTCACCTACTTGAATTAAAAATCTATAAAGAGCCGGATCTTGTTGTGAAAGTTTTTCAATATCTTGCTTCATTCTTTCATAAGATTTAATTTCTCCATTACGATGATAATAAATTGCAATCTTACCCATTAGAAGTGGATTATCAACTCTGTCTTTTAAGAGATCTCTAACATAACTAATCGCTGTGACCGCCCCCTCGAGCTCGTATAAAACATCTGAATATGAAGTTTGGTACTTAAGATTAATTGGATCTAATGTAATTGCATTTTGAAAATAGTGTTTCGCTTTTTTAAAGTAACCGTTTTCAAAATATATTTTGCCAATTTTGAAATGTTCAGTATTTGCAAGTGGGTTCCTAGATATAGCTTTTGCATACCAACTTAAAGCCATTTTTATATTCTTTGAAAGTTTATAAAAATCTCCCCAAAGAGCTGCAAACTCATACGATTCAACAAGCTTCGGACTTGTCGACATGGCATTCATTTCCATTTTCGCATCTGTAAACTTTCTTGCTTCGATATTTGCTTTTATTAACGCTAAATAAATTTTTGGATTAATAGTGAAGTCACTTTTTAGCTCATTTAAAGTTTGCAGGGCCGATTCAAAGTATCCACGCTTAACCTGTAAATCAGCAAGATTAAGCTTTGCTGGAATGTAGGTCTCATATAAATCAACTGCCCCAATAGCCGCCTTATATGCATCACTCCAGTTTCTTTCTGCTGCATACTTTTGAGATTGCTGGATAAGATCAATTGCTTTTGATTCAATAATTAAGTTTTCAACAGCACTACTTCCACCTATATCAAGTGATGCTAGCTTGCTTCTAAGTGAATCACTCTCAAATATTGCAAGAGATTGCTTAAACAATATTACCGCTTGCTTATTATCACCTGTTATTGCACTAAGCATACCCATATACTCTAAGTATTTAGCGAAATATTTTGGATTATCTTCTGCTCTGTAGGACTCAATATTTTTTAGAACTTGAGCCAGGGCCTTAATCTCTTGATCACGAAGCAAGTATTTACAGTATTCAAGCATTAAGGGAACACTTTTGGGGTACTTCTTTAATCCCTCAATTACTGATTTCTTTCCTTCTTCAAACTTCTCATCCAAAGAGTAATACTTTGAATAACTTAAATATGTTTCAGGCTTCTTAGTAGGTGCCTGCTCAAGTTTTTCAAATATCTTTTTAGCCTTAACAATATCTCCAACATCAATTACGATATCCATATAATGTGAAAATAGTTTTACCGAGGGTTTATTTAGCCTAATATAATTTTCTAATATATTTATTGCAGTCTCATTCTTTCCGGCATTTGCATAAAATAAAGCTGTACCTATAGCAATATTTATATCTTTATAAATTTTTGATCGTGTTATTTTAACAAGGTTAAACATTTGCTTTGCAGCTACTGTTTTATTATATGCATTTTTAAACAATTCACCATAGGTTAGTATAAGCATCCCTAAAGACTTATTTTCTGCAAATTTTTCTTCAAGAGATTTTTTAAAACTTTCAGCAGCAAAAATTTTATTCTTATAATTACTCTTATAATAATACTTCATACCTTCTTCATATAATTTATTCGCTTTAACACCATTTTCAACTGGCTTAGTTACCAGAGCACGAAACTTATATTTAACTGGATCAATCGACTTCTTCGTTTCTTCTTCACTTGGGTTTAACAACATGAATATTATGACAAGGATAGAAAATGCCACTATTGGCTTCATTTTCTTCTTATCTTTTTTGTCATCTTTTTTTATTTTCTTAGACTTGCTTTTTTTATCAACGATTTCGTCATTATCAATTTCCGCTCTGGCCACTTTCATTTCCTGCTCTACTTCTTCAGCTTCATTCTTTGCTGTTGGCAGTAGATCATTTAGGTTTACCATCTGTGTAGCTTCATCTTGATTTATGCTTGTATCTTCTACTTCCTCTTCATTAGATAGACCCTCTTCTATTTCATCGTCCTCTTGTACAACACTTTCTTGAGAGTCACTATCTTCTTTATCTTCATTTTTTTCAGGTATTTGGTTTTTAGCTAAAACTACCGTTTTATCTAAATCTTCGAGTATATTTTTTGAGATTATTTTTGTTTTTTCAATACCCGGAGGTTCTTCTTCTTTAGCTTTTTTATCTTGTTTCTCTTGAAGCTTTTCGTAATCTATTTTTATATTTGTATTTTTATCAAACTTGAATTCCTGAAACTCTTCAAGTTTTGCCTTTTTCTCTATTTCAATTACCTTATTCTTTTTTTGCTGGAGTTCTTCTCTTCTCTCACCATCTTTATTTACTCGAGCAAGTTTTGCGTGCTTTATTTTTGCACGTGTATTATCATCTGGTTCAGATAGATCACTCATCGTTAATGAGCCTGCAAGAATTCTTTGAAATAATTTATCAAGGTTTGGATGGTTTTCTAAGTCAACCCAATCGCCGGCCGGAAATTCTTGATAAGACTCTTCACCGGTAAGCTTATTATTAATAAAAAGCTCCCCAACTTGATTATTTGTAAAGGGTCCAATAACTCGGTTGTCTTTTAATTTTATTCGATATTTAACCATTATTTATAAACTATAATTCCATAATATATTAATAATACAATTACTGTACCTATAGAATTATAACTTATATTTGAATGAAATTGGTCAGCTTTATAGTTAATTTTAAGTAATCTAACACTAATAATAACCAATACTAAACTAATAGAGACAAGTATCATGGTCAAGTTTTTCGAGATACTCCATAGAGGCAATATGAGATTAACATTTCCAAAAACAGACATAATTAGTAACAAGAAGGATGAAAACAATAATAGATTTATTGATAGAATAGAATCTAATCGACTTTTATCATGGCGATTTATACACATATAGGAAAGCAGCAGAACTATGGCCAACATAACTGAATATTTATTAATATCCATTAAGTCCGTATTAGAAATTGATGTATGAAAAACAACCGGTAAAAGAATTAACATTAACTGGGTAAATATAGCGTAATAAGCCTCAATTTTATTTTTTTGAAACCCTTTTATTAAAATTAACAATGAGAATATTGTTACAAGAACAGCGCATAAGTAAAAAGAGTTTTCTAAAGTTTCTGTTTGAAGTTCCAAATATAGATCTTGTATGTGAACTAACCACTTTGAATATATGAGAGGTATTGTAAAGAAGCTATGTAGTATTGCAATATCAGAAGATTTCTCTTTATTAAATACGTTATAAGGAAGCAGTACACAAACAAGAACAAAAATAGATAGTCCACCAGAAACAGTCAAGTACAAGATGTTGTTATCGTTAGCAACAAAACTACCATCCCCCGATGCAATAACTCCAAATAATAAATATAAAGTTAAGATTAGGAACCTTAAGTTAAACAATGACTTAGATTTTTTTTCAAACAAGCTTCTATTTAATAAAAATATAATTATTGAAAAAACATAGAGCCAAATAAGACTTGTTGTTCCGGCGAGGAGAAACATCAACATCACGGTAAAGTAATAGATCGTTAGTTCTTTAATTGTTATCGATCGATTCTTAAAATTAAACATCAAAAAAACTGATATCAACGAAATGGAAAGGTTATAGTTTAACAAATCCTCCTGACCCCAACTGAAGTTCATAAAAAGTACAGTCGGTGCACTGTCGTAGAGTAAAGCCGACCATAGAAAAACGATTATGATCAGAGATATCTTCAGGAAGTTTTCTTTAAGCTTTAAGTAATTGAAGGCCACAATCGAACAGAAGGTGAAGGCAACATATACACAAATATACATTAAAAGGTTTTCATTATTCAACATACTTAAACCTCTCTTCAATATAAACATAAGCTATAAACACTACTAACATTACTAATAGCAGAAGGTTTACATTATTAAGCTCGTGTGAGGCATTAAGAACAATTATAAATGTAGGAATACATATAAATAAGTTTCTTAAGTTATTATCTAATTTCAAATTTTTAAATATAATTATTAATGATAAAAATGATATAAGCTCAATCATATCATTTGATAAAAACACGGTGGCCAGTATGAGAGTCTTTATTAAAAAGTCTTTCAGGGAAAGCTTCAAGTCTTGTAAGAATGAGAAGATAAACAGGGATAAAGAGATGAGCGTAAAATAGAAAACATATTGCTCACTTTCCTTTAAAAGATAATATAAAAAACAAGATTGAAATATAATTAGTATATTTTTTTCTAAGCGTTTGCTCTTTTTGATGCCTGCAATTATAGCAACTACAAAGGCAGAGTTTATCAGCATTGGCATTTTATCAATATAATACTTAAAACCTATAATCTTATCTAAATGTGCACCTTCATCTTCATATATATGCAACATCATAAGAACTAAATAAATCGCAGTTATGATAAGCATCGTTGCACTTTTAAGGCTTTCAAGATTTACTTCTTGAAGCATTTTTAAAGAAAGAAATAGAACATAAATAGGAATCAATACATGAAGATCATAAAAAGAGGCAACTCCTAAAATAAAAATATGGACAATATCAAAAGTCCTTTTTTCATACAAAGCATAAAGTCCGAATAATACATAGATGTAAAAAAGCTTATAGACACCTAATCCATAAGCATCAAAATTTACCCCAAGAAGGACCATGCAAACAGCAAGTAATATATAAGATATATTTTTATACAAATTATCAATCATAGTTCACCTATTGACTGAATTCTAACTAATGCAAAAAATATCATCATTAAAGATATAATGAAAAAGATTAAAGAATCGTTTTTATAGATCCCAATAAGCTCAAGCAGCTGCGATGGGCTTTTTATAAAATTATTAAAGTTTTGATTTGTTTGATTCATATTTTTTTTAATATAAATCAAACGAGAATTACTGCTAGATGTTTTAATATTTAACTTACTTACGATCATTTCAATATATTGTATTTTTTTACTATCCTTAACAAGAATGAAAAATAGAAAATAAGATGAAATAATTAAAGAAGTAACAGATATTAAAAACGGAACGTTATAGCTTAACACTGTAGATTTTTCAATATTTCCATAATAACTACTGCTATAAATCATGCACGATATGCATAGTAAAAAAACCTGTGATGCAGTAACTCCACAATATATTTTCCGGGGGTCAAGATACTTTCGAGACAGCAAAAGGTTTATTAATAATACAAACAAAATAGAAATTAGCCATAAACCCAAATTACCCGAATCCTTTTCAATGACATAAGAAAGGTTTTTAACAACAGCACCAAGCAACAAAATGACTACGATATGATTCACGGCAAGTGAGATTCGTATATCTTTGCCATATTTCAAAATCTCATAGGAGTCATCTATAAGCGTTATTATTAATAAGAACATTAACATAGTTAAAAAGTTTATATCGATCATGACAGACATAACTAAACCAATTGATATAAAAATAAAGAACATTATTCTTCTCATATCTTTAAGGCTTTTAGCTTTAGAGATATTATTTATCTTATATCCGCATGATAGAAACGCTAAAAAATATAACATATACAGACTCGGCATACTTTGAACTTCCAGCAGGCCAATTGTCATTAATGTTAGAAAAATTGTTTCACCTACGCTTTTTTCAAAAACAAGCCGAAAAAGGACTAGTATTCCTATAATACTTACTGCTAAGTCTGTATGTGAGAAATAAAGTGTAATGGCTATATTTAATACAACAAGAGATGCTATATTTTTCAAAGTTTTTTCTTCATATATTTTTATAATAAAGTATGCAATCAACAAAAATAATATTGAATTTATCCCTATTACATAGTTCATTAGCAAGACAAGTGCAGAAGTTATAGAATTTATGTACTTCAACTGACTTAAAACGAGGAAGCCTACAAGACCACTAAGAGTGGTCGTATAACTTAATTCATATGACAAAGATATGATTTTAAGAAGGCTGTTCTCTATTAAATATGTACCAGAAGTAAAAATCGATAGAATAAACATAATAAGAGCTGTGAAGACAATAATCACATCATAATTAAGTTTTCCTATCTTGTCTGTTATAAAAGACTTTAACAAGAGTAAAACCATTGGAATGATTAAAAATACGGCTTCACTCATGCTGATCACCATCCAACTCATTAGTTATATTAATCGTTAAAAACACAATCACCAGTACATAAAATATTTCTTTCGGTACTTCTACCAATGTTACTTTTAAGATTATCATTGTTAAAAGCTGCATTATTAGAATTGCCTGAAAGTCTAAGACCTTCTTTTTTCTTTTGATAAGGTTTAATGCAAGAACAAAAGAAGCAAACACAATCACAAAATAAGTCATGATTTCCTCCCCAGTCTTATTATATAAAAAGTAATAAAAATTATAACAAGTGGAAGAAGGTAATACTCTACTTGTAGCATAGATGTGAATAGTACCTTGTTTTGTAGAACAAAACCTTTCTCAATAAGGGATGTGAAGAGCACTACCGTTAAAATGAGATAGCATCTTCTCCAAAATATGCTCGTTCTATTTCGTCTTTTAATTATATTCTTATTACTTTTATAGATATGTGGAATAGGTAATAAACATATTAGAAGAGCTATTTCTTCAATACTAGAATAAAGAATATAGGCCGTTACAGTTGCCATCAAAAACATTAAAATTTTTTCAATTTTACCATTGGTTATTGAGAGAAGTAATAGTGATAATATTGCAAAGGCCTCTATCATCTTAACCTCAACATAAAATCAACAAATATTAAAAAAGCTACTATTAGGTTAAAGTGTGTAGGGGATTGGTTAATAATTTTATTTTTAGAAAATACAACAAGTAAATTTATTACTAAAGATAATATGAAATACTTTAATATAAATACTGAAATTTTCAATAAGTGTATAGCATTGTTATTTATTTCACTTAGACTTTCATACTGTAATAATTCATCTCTACCCATAAAGACAACAAGCCCAAAGCATATTAACATCATTGTTCTTACATTTATTTCAAAGTCCGTTGAGTTCTTTCTATTTGCTATTATATAAATCAATAACAAAAAGGTTCCTGGCATGCCCAAAATACCATACTTGGGTATACCTAGTAGATTTACTTCAATTTGATTCGCTACAATTAAATCAATATCCATATTACCGTTAACAATTACAATATTAATAAGAACAATCACCATTAATAGTATATTCGTTTTATTATAATTTTTATGAATGCTTAATACGATAAAGGTGCTTAAGAAAAGTAAAATCCATATTTGATTTATCTTTGCTGTTATAAAATTAGCTTCTGTAAAATATCCACCTAATCCAAATGATATAAACATAAAAAGTGTAATCATTAGGAAAATAATGTTTCTTTTTACTTCTCTAATATAATCTACATATTTAAAAAAGCTTCTTACGGCCACTTTTTTAAAATGGTTCAATGAAAGCTTTTTAGATTCATTTATAGATCCAGCATAATCACAACAAAAGCTTTCTATATACAGAATGATACCAAAGAGGGTAAAGGTTACCAAAAAATATGTTGTGTATAGTAATATACTCATATTATCTTTTCTCTTTAATTCCTTTTGCGACTAATACTGCCAATACTACGATTATCAATTCGTATACAGAGAATGCTAGTCCAACCTTTTTAAAAATAGAGTGATTGACCAGAACAATAATGATCATCATAAGAGTTAAAATTGTTGTATCGCTAATAGGGTTCTTATCTATTTTACCAACAGTCCTCTTAACTCTAGTATCTAACTTCTTACCCAAAAACAAAAACGGCAGAATTATAATTCCTGCCGCTAAAATTAAACCTATAATTTCTTCTAATATCATTCGTTACTGAATCAAAAGTGTTGCTTGTTCTGCTACGCCAATGATTTTCTCCCAAAATACTCCGAGTGTTACAACAGGTACTGTTAAAGCCCCAATTATTAGTTGGTTCCTAAGAGTTAAACCTAAAATCATATTCTCTGACTCGGAAGTTTTAAAGACCATTAGTCTTATAATTTTCATATAATAATAAAGTGAAATGACAGAGTTTATCCCTGCAATTATTGCTAATACATAATACTTCTTAGCAACAACTGCTGAGAATATATTAAATTTTGCGACAAAGCCGCTTAGTGGTGGAATTCCAGCTAAGCTGAACATCACAATTATCATTGAGATTGTCATTATTGGATGTTTATATATAAGTCCGCTAAATCGATCAAAATGATCGTTTCCATAGGTATCGTTTACAAATGAAACAATATAGAAAGCAACTAAAGTCATAAAGAGGTAAGTGAAGGCATAAAAAAGTAAGCTTCTTAAGCCAATCTCACTTACAACAACAATACCTAGAAGCATTACTCCAGCATGCCCGATAGAAGAGTATGCGAGCATTCTCTTTACACTTCTTTGGCCGATAGCCGAGATATTTCCGACAGTCATTGTTAAGGCAGCCATGACACTAAGAGCACCAATCCAACTAACAGAGAGTAATGAATCATTATTAAATAAAAGCATCGTTAGTCTTGCGATAACAGCCATACCTGCAATCTTAGGAACAATAGCAAAAAAAGCTGTCACAGGAATAGGACTTCCTTCGTAAACATCTGGTGACCACATATGAAATGGAACACAAGCGATTTTATAACCAAGACCTACAAAGAAAAGTAGAAAACTTGGAATCAATATTAACATTTGATCAGAAGTTAAGTTTGGTATCATTGTGGCCATTTCTGAAAAATTAATTGTTCCAAGAACACCAAAAACATGACTCATCCCAAATAGCATTATACCTGCACTGATTCCGCCATATAGGGAGTATTTAAGTCCTGCTTCACCAGATCTTTCATTATTCTTTTTAAGGGTGGCCATGACATAACTTAAAATTGAAAGTGTTTCTAAACCAATATAAAGAAGAAGCATGTTATTTGCTGAGGTAAGTAACATACCTCCCACAAGTACACCCATCGCCATTATTGAAAATTCAGACTTTAGTTTTTGATAAATATCACTAGACTGTTCTGCAATATATATCGCACCCAGCGTACCAAGTACCATGATAATTTTTGCAAAAGTACCAAAAGAATCAATTACGATTGAGTTTGTAAAAATCGATAAGCCTGGCTTAGATAAATTTAAAACTAGTATAACAAATGCTGAAATCAAGCCAATAAAAGAAGTCAAACCAATAAGAGGTTTTGAAGTTGCATCTTTATCATGTGCTGCCTCAATAAGAATTAAGGAAAACATTGTAATACAAACAATTAGTTCTGGAACATAATGACCAAGACTAACTAAATAATTAAGACCCATTTTTAATTCCTAGTAAGTTCCTAATAAAGTAACCAATTTACCAACTGATGCTTTCATAATGTTAAGAATTGGAGATGGATAAATTCCAAAAACAATCACTGCAACACAAAGTGGAAGCATGTAAGCAATTTCTCTTTTATTCATATCTGTATATGATTTACATTCTTCAATAACATCACCAAAGAACATTCTTTTGAACATCCAAAGAAGATAAGCAGCACCTAGTAAAAGTCCAAGTAATGCTAGAACTGTTATTGTTGTATATTTTTCATAAATACCTAAAAAGATAAGTGCTTCTGATATGAAGCCTGATAATCCTGGAAGGCCCATTGAGGCAAACATTGCGATAATAAAGACAATTGAGAACTTTGGTAATTGTGTATAAAGTCCACCAAAACCTTTACTTCCGTCTGGTCTTACAATCCATCTGTGATGTGATCTTTCATAAAGAATACCAATCAGTAAGAACATCATTGCTGTTGAAGTTCCGTGATTAAACATTTGAAGAACAGCACCATTCATACCCTGAATTGTCATTGCAGCAAGGCCTAACATAACAAAGCCCATGTGAGATACAGATGAGTAAGCTACAAGTTTTTTCACATCTGTTTGTGCCATGGCACAGAACGCTCCGTAGATAACATTTATAAGTCCTAGCCATGCAATACAATCAGCAAAGTGAACACTTGCGGCCGGGAAAATAGGGTAGGCAATTCTTAAAAATCCATATGTCCCCATTTTAAGTAAAACACCTGCAAGTATTACAGATACTGCAGTAGGTGCTTGTACGTGAGCATGTGGTAACCATGTATGAAATGGAAACACAGGAACTTTAATTGCAAAACCAATAAACATAAAGACGAAGAAGAGTTTTGAGAAACTAAACTCTGTACCAAACATACTTAATTTTAAATCTGTAAAATGTCCGCCTGAAAGAGCAAGAATGTTGAAAGCATCAACCCCTTTTCCTTTTGCATAATAAAGAGCAACCATACCTACAAGCATTAAAATTGAGCCGAAGAATGTATAGAGAAAGAACTTAACTGCTGCATATTCTCTGTTTTCTCCACCCCAAATACCGATAAGAAAAAACATTGGAATAAGCATTACTTCCCAGAAAACATAGAAAAGGAAAAAGTCTAAACTTAAGAAGACTCCCATAACTGAACCTTGCAAGAATAAAAATAGTGCAAAGTAACCCTTTACTGATTTTTCTACTGTCCAACTACTAAGAATACAAATAAAGAAAAGTAATCCTGTTAATAAGATCATTGGTAGCGAGATGCCATCAACTCCTACAGTATAGAAAATATTAAATTGCTTTATCCAAGGTATGGAGAAGTTAAAAGCTTCCTGCATTCCGGCAACAGAAGTATCGAACTGCTTGTACAATACTAAAGTTAAGATAAAAGTAATCGCAGTGTTAATTAAACTCCACCATCTTATAGCATTTGCTTTTTTACTAGGGATGATTAAGTTTCCTAGAACGCCAATAAATGGCATCCATAAAATCCAATTTAATAAGTGAGATGAGCCGTGCACAGGGTAACTCCTTTCTATGTTTCTCTTTTAAAGTTTTTAATAAATTATAAAGTCCAAATAAATCCAACTAGAGTAAATACAATGATCATAAAGTATAATTGTATCTTCCCAGACTGAACCATTCTTAATACTACGTTAAACAAACGAACACTTGCACCAGTACCATCAACGGCGACTGTATCAACTACGATATTGTCGAACCACTTGGCCACAGTGAAAAATGCTCTGTTTACTTTTTCCCAACCATCAACTGCATACCTGTCATAAAGACCCATATCGATGTAGGCCAAAAGGTTATTGAGCGGAAGTAATCCTTTTTTGATTATTCCGCCAATATAAAAGTCATCAAAATAATACTTATTCTGTAGAGCTCTATACCATCTTGTGAACATAGATACCCAGCGACCTGGATTCCAAGCTTTCTTTATGTACATCATGTAAGCAATAAAGATTCCAGTGAATGCTATAAAGATACTTATTAAAGCTCCAACTAAATGCCAGTGATGGACATGATGTGCTTCTTTTGCCGGAAGACCATATGTTGGATCATATTCAGCTTTTGATAACTGAAAGTTAGATTTGATATCTGTATTACCCCATGGCTGTCTTTCGTATGAAGCAAATTTTTCTACTTTTGGTTTTGTAATTAGAACCTTAAACCACTCATATCTTTCTCCAGCTACTTTAACAAAACCTTGCCCTGTTAAAGAACCACTAAAGAAAACACCTAGAGTGAAAACTGATAAAAGTAGAAGTGGAAAGTTTCTGTTTAAACTAAAAGTTTCTTTTTTAGTATGGTCGTATAGATCTTTATCTCTAGGCTCACCAAAGAATGTTAAGAACATCATTCTAAACATATAGAATGCTGTTAATAGTGCACCTGCAAAACCTAGAAGTGCTGGAATGATGTAGCTTTTGCTGGCAATTCCCATTATAAGGGCATCACCAAGTATTCTATCTTTTGAAACAAAACCTGAGAAGAATGGCACACCAGCAATTGCGAGTGTACAGAACATCATGGCCCAGAATGTATAAGGCATTTTCTTTCTCAGGCCACCCATTCTCGGCATGTCTTGAACATGCTCATGAGTATGATGATCATGAAGTGAATGAATAACTGAACCTGCACTTAGGAATAGACATGCTTTAAAAACAGCGTGAGTAATTAAGTGCATAAAAGCTGCATTATATGAACCGACACCAACCCCTAAAACCATATATCCCAGTTGTGAAATTGTTGAATAAGCCAGCACTGCTTTAATATCTGTCTGAACAAGGGCAATCGTTGCGGCACCAAAGGCGGTTATCCCACCAATATAAGCAATTAAAGTTGTTAGGTTACCTGCATCCATTAATGGATACATTCTTAATGAAAGATAAACACCAGCAGCAACCATGGTCGCTGCGTGAATTAGTGCCGAACATGGAGTCGGCCCAAACATGGCATCTGGTAGCCAAACTTGAAGTGGAAACTGAGCTGATTTCCCAATAGTTCCCATAAAGATAGAAAACCCTGCAAACGTAGCTAGTGGAATACCAAGAGCAAAAGCACCATTAAATGATCCATCAGAAATTGCTCTGTAAATATCAACGAAAGTTACATTCCCAACAACAGACCAAATGGCGAGTATCCCTAAGAGGAAGAAAACGTCTCCAATTCTCGTTGTCATAAAAGCTTTCATTGATGCATTACCTGCACCCTCTTTCTCATAATAGAAACCAATAAGACTATAAGAACAAAAGCCCATTAGTTCCCAAAAGATAAATACTGAAAGTAAATTATCTGAAAGAACGAGTCCGAGCATAGCAGATGTAAAAAGACTCATATAAACAAAGAATCTTCCAAACCTTTTATCTTCGGCCATGTAGTATGTTGAAAAGATATGAATTAATGATGCAACACCTGTAACCATAAAAAGCATTACAGCTGTCATATTATCTATATAGATACCCATATCTAATTTAAAGATTTGAGATCCATAACTGAGATCAAACCAATTAAATACTTTATGAATATGATAATCTTCAGCATATTTACCGAAAACAAAATCACTGAAAACCTTTGAAGCAAACCCAAACGATCCTAAAATTGCAGCACAACTTATAGTCACTGCAAGCTTTGTGAATTTCTTTACAATAAATGCATTAATCACAAAAGCGAAGAATGGGAGTAGAACAATAGGAGCTATGGCCCAGATTGTGTAATCCATATGTTTAATTCCTTATTTAGCTTTGCAGCTGAGCTGCATCGTCAATATGTATACTTTCTCTCATTTGGAAAAATCTAATAACAATCCCAAGTCCAACAGCTGCTTCCGCCGCTGCGATAACAATAATAAAAAGACTCATTATATGTCCTTCAATATTGTCATTAACAAATCTTGTATATGCTACAAAGTTTAAAGCTGCAGCATTTAGTATCAATTCAATACCAAGCAGTATTGCAATAATATTTTTTCTAGAAATCATTACAACTAATCCAGATAGGAAAAGTGCCAATGAAATCATTAAATAAGAAGATAGCGTAATCATTTATTCTCCTCTTTTTGCTGGTCTAGCGATAACAGCTGCACCAACAAGTGCACCAAGTAGTAAAACAGAACTAATCTCAAACGCTAGTACATGATCAGTCACAAGTTTTGTTCCAATCGCTACGACAGAACTCGTAAACTCCGGCAACTCACCCTGTGGGTTTTGTTTAGCAACATTCGCTATAAGTCTTAAGACAACTAAAGCTATTACTAAAGCTGATACTCCACCTGCAAGAAAAGTTTTAAAGTTACCCATTGATGGTACTTTCGTAATTCCAAATTTATTTTCTTTGTCTTGATCTCCACCTGTTAACATCACAGCGAAAAGCATAAGAATAACAACACCACCAACATAAACAACCAACTGAGTTGCAGCTAAAAAGTCAGCTCCTAATGTTGCATATAATCCTGCCGTACCAAAAAGAGCAGCAAGAAGATAAACACATGAGTGCATTAAGTTTTTTGTAAGAACAACTGAAAAAGCACCTACGACTGTAAGTGAAGCTGATAGAATAAATAAGATATTATCAAACATTATTAACCTCTAGTCCTTTTTAATGTCCACCAGATGAAGCACCACCGAGATGAGATAATAGCTCCCATACAGATTGTCCATCAAATGCATATAACCAAACAGCACAACCCACTAGATTGAAAAGTGCAATCGGAGTTAAGTATTTCCAACACAACGTCATAAGATGATCAACTCTCAGTCTTGGGAAAGTCCAACGAATCCAAATGACAATATAATAAAGTACTAATGTTTTAGTAACAAAAGAACCAACTTGAAGTATCTGTCCGATATTTCTACCAATGATAGGTGGTAAATGTAGAGTGTTAACAAGAAGATCTCCAGTACCTAAATCAAAAGGAACTTTATATCCTCCTAAGAAGGCAGCAGCAGCTACTCCACACACTACAAAAACTTCAATATATTCTGCGAGCGCAAAAAACCCGAATCTCATACCTGTATATTCCGTATGATAACCTGAAACAAGTTCAGACTCCGCTTCAGGTAAATCGAAAGGTGCTCTGTTTGTTTCTGCCAGGGCACCAATAAAGAAAACAAAGAAGCCTATAAAGGTGAATGGGTTATGTAATATATACCACTGATGAGGCATCCCACCCTGTGCTTCAACAAGAGTACTAAATGATAATCCACCGGCTAAAATAACAATTGCTAAAATTGAAAGTGTTACTGGCACTTCGTAAGAAATAATCTGTGAAGCTCCTCTCATACCACCAAGCATTGACCATTTTGAGTTAGAAGAGTATCCACCTAGGAAAATTGCTACACCTACTAATGAAGAAACACCAATAAGATAAAAGACACCTACATTTAAATCAGTCAGTATAAAACCACTTGAAAATGGAACAACTGCAAGTGATCCAAAGACACCAACAAGGGCCATCAAAGGTGCAATCGTGAATAACAGTTTATCAGCATTACGAGGAATAATATCTTCCTTCGTAATCATTTTCACACCATCAGCAAGAAATTGAAGTAAACCGTAAGGACCAACTCTATTTGGACCTTGTCTCATCTGAATATCAGCTGAAATTTTTCTTTCTGCATATGTACCAAGGCCACCAACAAGTGCCATTACATTAACAACAATAAAGGATGCTAAAAAGAAAACTAAAAAAGCTACTAGATAAGTAGCATCAAAACCTAAGGCCTCAGAGAGAATGCTTATAAACTTTTTATGCCCTTCAAACTGAGAAAGGTAAGAAACAATTGTTGAATTCATTAGCTTTCCTCAATACCGTTAAGTTGTTTAATTTGTTCGTCTGTAAGTTTAAAACTTTTAACCCAATCAAGGTCTCCCTTTCTCCAGCAATAGATAATACCTAAGACTAGAACGAGAATAAAAAGCAATAAAGATCCAAGCAGTACAGCCCCTTCACCAATCTCATTAAACTTTTTGAAAACTGCTGCAACAGGAAACATTAAAGCTCCCTCAACATCAAAGATTATAAAGATAAGAGAAACAACATAAAATCTTACGTTAAAATTAGACCAAGCCGAACCAATAGGTTCTTCACCACATTCATATGGTGATTCTTTGAGAGTATTAGGGTTACTAGGTCTTAATAACCTTCCAAATAATAAGGCGCCAACTACGGCTACCACACCAAAGGCCATTAAAATAACAATCGGCATATACACGTCTAAATTCGGTGACGACATGGATGTTCTCCTATGAGAATATAGTTTAGAGCTTTTAAAATTTACATGAATGTTAACATATTGGAAACATTTTGAAATTAGTTTTTTTTTGTACACTACACACTGTGTCTATCTCTAAATATTGATCATTTTTTTCCCATTCATTAATAAATAGTTTATAAAAAATTTTACTAAAATTTGGATAGGTATGTTTTTCGAATCAATTTACAAAAAAATTAATGACTCAATTAGTAATAATACCAATCCATGCATGATTGGTGGTGTTGATCCCTCCCAGATTGGACTTATCAATCATTTATGGAGTGAATCAAAAGGTTCTGACGCAACCGACTCAAACATTATTTCTTTAAAAATATTTTCAACTGTTGAGGAAGCAGAGTATTATTTTGAAAAAGTTAAAAAACTAGACAGTAAAATTGATTACCTTTTTTACCCCGGCCTTGAAGTAAATCCGTTTAGTGGATTTATTGCCTCGGAGCGTAATTTATATGAACGGTTTTATTGT
Organism: Bacteriovoracaceae bacterium; assembly: GCA_028378565.1. Lineage (GTDB taxonomy): Bacteria > Bdellovibrionota > Bacteriovoracia > Bacteriovoracales > Bacteriovoracaceae > JAAEST01. Next base: position 10,138 of record JAONMX010000011.1, on the reverse strand, counting down.
TTATCAAAATTAGCGAATGGAAAATCCCAAAATTTTGAGATAATAACCACAATCGAAGGCGTTTTATTAAAAACTCCAGACATGGATTTTTTTAGAGAAAACTCATTTCTTATTTCAGTTTCTGACATATTGTCTCCCTATGATCTTGCAGCAAAGTTAATCGATATTGGATACACCAGTGCAACAACAGTTGAAGAAGCTGGAACATTTAGTTCAAAGGGTGAAATATTTGATATTTTTCCTATTTCATCTGATCCTATAAGAATTCATTATTTTGACGATATGATTGAAGAAATATTTTCAATAGATGCTGACACTAATAGGACTATTAAAGATAAACCTTTAGAGCAACTAAGCATTGCACCTTGTCCTGGAATATTCTGCCAAGACGGTTTCTCACTGACTCTTAGAGAAAATTTACCAAACCCATCATTAAAATTTAAAGATAGAGTTGAAAAAAGAAAATCATTCTTTCAAAAGTTATCTCAACAAGAGTTATTCGAAAACTATCCAATCTATCTTCCACTATTTTTTAAAAATGCCACTTCATTTTTAGAAGTTTTAGAAAAAGAATTTAAAGATCTAAATGTTTATATATTTGAGTCTAATTCCGTTGAACAAAACCTGAACGAGTTAATTGATTCTGTACTCGAGAGTTATGATTTTTATCATAGTGACGTTATAAATAGTGATCCTCTTCCTAAGCCTCAACAAATTTATAATTTAGATACTTCTATTTTAGACCTGATATCTAAAAGCACTTATTGCACAAATCATGTAGAAATCGGTGCTGACTTTAATAATTCTAGTAAATTTACTTCATTATCACTTCAACCTCTTCTTCCTTTGATAGATGAAAAAGTTGAGGGTAAATCTAATAAAGAAATTATTCTGAAAAACTTTACTAAGTTGGCCCAAGATTCAATACGCTTTGGTGGAAAAGTTTTATTTGTTTACTCAAATGATAACTCTCTTAATGAGTTCAAACATCTTCTTGAAGTAATCGATTCTAAGATTGAAAATTCTATTAGTTATGTAAAGTATGAACTTTCAAATGGTTTTTATTATAAAAATGAAAACCTAGTTGTTCTTACAGATGGTGATATTTTTTCTAGTAAAAAGAAAAAAGCAAAGACCCACCAAAAGCAAGATTATGACTTATTTGCCGAGCAATTATCTACCCTAAAGAAAGGTGATTTTGTCATCCATAGTGAACATGGTCTCGGAGTCTTCCAAGGCTTAGAGACAATGACTTTTGGCGGACAAGAAAGTGATTTTATCATTTTAGATTATCAAAGCGGCGATAAGGTATATGTTCCTGTTTATAAAATAAACCTTATTCAAAAACATGCTGACAGCTTAGCAGCACTCAAGCCTGACTCATTAAGAACAAATAAGTTTGCTAATGTAAAAAAGAGGGCCAGAGAGTCTGCCAAAAAGCTCGCTTTTGATTTATTAGAATTACAAGCACAAAGAGAAACTTCTTCTGCATATGCTTTTAGCCCACCCGATGATATGTACCGAGACTTTGAATTGTCTTTTCCTTTTCAGGAAACTAAAGATCAAATGCAAGCAATACATGACGTAGTGGATGTTATGCAAAAGCCTAAACCAATGGACTACCTTGTCTGTGGCGATGTTGGCTTTGGTAAAACAGAAGTTGCAATGAGGGCAGCCTTTAAAGCTGTGCTTGATCATAAGCAAGTTGCCGTACTAGTTCCTACTACAATTCTTGCACTTCAACATTATAACTCTTTCGTAAAAAGGTTTAGAAACTTTCCTGTAAATATAAACTTCATTTCTAGATTTAAAACCCCTAAAGAAACTTCACAGATTTTAGATAAAGCTGAAAAAGGGGAAATTGATATTCTAATTGGAACTCATAAGCTTCTCAGTGACAAAATTAAATACAATGACCTTGGATTGGTTATTGTTGATGAAGAGCAGCGTTTTGGTGTTGGCCATAAAGAAAAGCTTAAAGCTATGAAGAGTTCTGTAGATTTTTTAACACTAACAGCAACTCCAATTCCTAGAACAATGCAATTAGCATTTCTAGGGTTAAGAGATTTAAGTTTAATAAAAACTCCGCCACCAAAAAGACAATCCATAAAAAGCTATATTATTAAACAAGATGATCTAACGCTTCAAACAGCTATCAAAAAAGAGCTATCAAGAGGTGGGCAAGTATTTATTGTTCATAACAAAGTAAGCGATATAGAACAATTTTCTTCAAAGGTTAGAAAGTTGGTACCCAATGCAAAGATTGTCATTGGTCATGGTCAATTACCTGAAAGAGAACTTGAAAAGAGAATGAAGGCATTCTATCAAGGTGAGTATCAAATTTTAATTGCAACAACCATTATTGAAAGTGGTATTGATATTCCATCTGCAAATACTATGATCATTGAGAGGGCCGATACTTTTGGTCTAGCTCAACTTCATCAGTTAAGAGGTCGAATTGGACGCTCTGACAAGAAAGCTTATTGCTATTTTGTCATACCAAATGATCGTAATTTATCAAATGTAGCAGAAAAGAGACTTAAAGCACTACAGACCTATGCTGATATGGGCTCTGGTTTTAATATTGCAAATTGTGATTTAGAAATTAGAGGAGCGGGAGATATTCTTGGTGCTAATCAGTCTGGTCACTTAGAGTCAGTAGGTCTGGAACTTTATACAGAATTACTTCAAGACTCTATTAGAAACCTAAAAGGTGAGAAGAATAGAGTTAACAGAAATATTGAAATTTCCACGCCATGGCCAGCCTTCATCCCTCAAACTTATATACATGATTCAAAAGAGCGACTTCGTCATTATAAAAAATTATCTAACGCAGAAACTTTTGAAAGTTTAGATAATCAAAGAGAAGATTTAATTGATATCTTTGGTGCTATTCCAGTTGAGTTAGATAACCTATTTCATGTTCTTAATTGTCGAATTATTTTAAGTAAAACAGGTATCAGCCACATTCAGATCAACGGTTCTAATATTAGCTTAAAGTTCAACAAGGACACTTTAAGCGAGAATAATGATCTACAATCCAATGTTGTTCAGCTTTTCATGAGTAGACCAAAGATCTACAAGTTTAGTCCAGATTTCAAAGTCCTTTGTCATAACAAAGAAGCAGTATCTCCAAGCTATTTACTCAACTTTAGTAAACATATTGCTGAGCAAATTGTTCCATGTTAGCGTTTTTACTTAGAATTGGGTGAAAATTTGCTATAATAAAATGAAACAACGCTCAAGGATTATATGATGCTAAAAACATTATCAGTTTTAACAACTACTTTCTTACTTTCTATGAACGCTTATAGTGCTCCAAAAGATCCAGTAGTTGCAACGGTAAATGGTAGAAAAATTACATTAAGTGCTTTAGAAAAAGCCTATAATCAAAATTTATTATTTGTTTCGGATAAGATTGTAACGAAAGAAAAAGTTCTAAATGATTTGATCAACAAAGAGCTTGGCGTCCACAGGGCCCTTAAGGCAAACCTTGACGATAACCCAATAGTTAAAGAAAAGCTTAACGACATTTTATATCATGCTCAAATTTCAAAAGATAATGAGCAAAGACTTAAGAAGATTGTTGTAACAGATGATGATGTTAAAAGTTATTATAATAATCATCCTGAATATAGAACGGCTCACATCCTTTTTAGAGTAAGAGCAACTCCAGAAAAAGAAGAAACAAAGGCGGCCATAACACAGGCGCTTAAAGTATATGAGCAACTCAAAAAAGACCCTTCAAAATTTGCTGAATTAGCAAATAAATACTCACAATCTTCTACTGCACCAAGTGGTGGAGATATGGGATTTGTACCAGCTGTAAGGATGGCGCCTGAATACTTTAGAGCTATTAATGGTAAGCCAAATGACTTTATTACACCTCCTGTCAGAACGCAGTTTGGTTATCACATCATTAAGGTCATAGCGAAAAAAGACTATAAAAGTATTAATACACCAATGTATAAAAAAATTGTCTACGATCGCAAAAGAGACACTGTACTTTCTAACTATTTCAAAGAGTTAAGAAAAGGACAAAAGGTTTCAATTAACAAAAAACTTCTTAAATAATTACTATTCGCGACTTGTTAGAAGCCATTTCATAAACTATCCTCTAACTCACATTGTTAGAGGTTAATTATGAAACTATTACTTATTTTCTCATTACTATTTAGTCTTACTATTCATTCTAAAGTTTTAGATAAAACCATGGCCGTGGTTAATGAAAAAATTATCACATTAAGCCAAATTAAAAGGCTTAAAAAAAGTTTACCGGCAAGACGTAAAATCAGTCCTCAAATTTTTAATAAATCAAAATTTTCAAATAATGAACTTGTTAAATTAAAAGTTGAAAGAGTTGTTATCAGAGAAAAGCTAGCGGAGATTGGTTATATTGTTTCAGATGATCAAGTTGAATCACAAATTAAAGCTACAGAAAGTCGCTTAAGATTAAATCGTAAAGCTTTATTAAGCTTTCTAAAAAGTAATAATTTTACATTTGATGAGTACTTCGAATTGATTAGAGAAACTATTGAGTATAATTTATTTCTATCAAGAATCATTCAACCGCTAGTAAGTATCACTGATCAAGAACTAAAAAATGAGTTCTATAAGAAAAATAAAAAGTCTCGATCAAACACATTCAAGTATGCCTTAACGGATTATACCGTTCCTAAGAAAAGTGTTTCACGAAAAACGAGAAGAAACCTCAAGAGCATTGTTAAAAAGTTCAAAGAAACTAATCAAAGTAAGTTAAAAATTTCAGTTGATGACTTAGGTGAATTAAAACAAGACGGTTTAACAAAGAACCTACAGAGAGTATTAAGAACCACACAAAAGGGTGAGTTCAGTAAACCTCTTTTAATTGGAAACTACTATCATGTCTTTTACGTAAGAGAAAAAACTGTAACTGATAGTGAAGCTTTCTTGCAGGCGAGAGATAGACTTTATAATAAAATCTTTTCAAAAAATGTAGGTAATATCAAAAAAGTTTGGCTAGATTCGGAATCTACAAAACACTACATTAAAATATTCTAATGATTCATGTTTCATCTGGTCATCCCAAAGGGATTGGCCTCGAAATTTTCCTTAAATCAATGTTTCTTTTAACTAAAGAAGAACTTTCAAACATTACACTATATACATCTAAAAAAGTCCTTGAAGAAAATTTAGCCTTACTAGGATTAAAGCATTGCCTTGTTAAAACCGTATTTCTAGAAACACAAAATCTAGCTTGTGACTCTTTAGAGCTTGCTATTGAAACAATGAACGATGATGACATTCTTGTAACTCTTCCAACAAGTAAAGATACCTTGTCATGGAAAGGAACTAATACAAAAGGATATACGGAATACTTTAGGAAAAGATTTAATAAAGAACTTACCATGTGTTTCTTAGATGATGATTCTTTAAACGTATTACTGACAGACCATATTCCTCTTTCACAAGTTACAGACAACCTGTCACTAGATGTAATCAACACTAAAATTGACCTTGCTTTAACTACTGCAAAAAGAGTTGGCTTTAGTGTCAACGAGCTACTCTTTTCAGGTATTAATCCTCATGCAGGTGAAAACGGACTTCTTGGGACTGATGAAGAAGTTCTTAAAGAATATATTAAGAGTACTAATAGTAAGTTACCAATATTTGGACCCTATCCAGCTGACACTATTTTTAATATGTATCGGCCAAATCAGTTGAGAATTTTTAGTTATCACGACCAAGGTCTAACATTATTTAAACAAAAGAATCTATTAAAGGGTATAAATATAACTTGTGGATTACCTTTCTTAAGATTTAGCGTGGACCATGGAACTGCTTTTGATTTATACGGAAAGAATAAAGCAAATCCAATGGGTATCTACTATGTTTTAAAGAAGGCCTTAACACTAGGTTAATAATGAAAGAAAATAAATATATTCATGTAAATAAAGCACGAGTCCATAACTTAAAAAGTGTGTCTGTAACTATTCCAAAGAATTCACTTACTGTTATAACTGGTCCAAGTGGAAGTGGTAAATCATCACTGGCCTTTGATACTATTTATGTTGAAGGGCAAAGAAGATATATAGAATCTTTAAGTAGTTACGCCAGACAATTCCTAGGTCAACATCAACCACCAGATGTTGAATCAATCACTGGTTTAAGTCCATCCATAGCAATCGATCAAAAAAGTACATCCAAGAACCCTCGTTCAACAGTAGGAACAATAACTGAAATTTATGACTATCTAAGAGTTCTCTTTGCAAGAGTAGGGAAATTACATGACCCCGAAACTAACGAAGTAATCTCCAAACATACTCCTACTCAGATTGTTAAAGAAATTTTATCTCTCCCTGAAAAAACAAAGATACATGTCCTTAGTCCTATAAAAGATGTTGATAACTATAAGAAAATCATTACTAAATATTTAAGCCAAGGTTATACAAGAATTGCAATTGATGGAGTTGTCCATAACCTAGATGAAGATATTAAGTTTAAGAAGGGTCAAGAATACGAAATGGCCGTAGTTATTGATAGACTCGCGATCAGAAAAGATATTAATAAAAGAATGTCTGACAGTGTTGAGCATGCTCTAAAATTATCTGATGGTCACGTACATATTTTGGCCAATGATAAATTGTTAAAATTTAGCGAACATTTTATAAATCCAAATACGAACGAAGTTTTTCCTGATTTAGAACCAAGACTTTTTAGTTTTAATAGTCCTCTTGGGGCATGTGGAAAATGTAATGGTATTGGACAAAGTAAAAATTTTAGCCTTGTTGAAGTTATCGGTGACCAATCACTTCCTGTTTTAAAAGGTGCAATTTTGCCATTAACAAAGAAGAATAATTTTCTTTTTAAAATGGTTGAATGTATTTTGGAAGAGGAAGGCGTTAGTAAGAAGACTTCTTTTGAGGATCTACCAAAGAAAATAAAGGATATTCTCTTAAATGGCTCTCCTAAAAAGTATGATTATGTCTTTAAAAGTGAAAATAGTCATTTTCAGTTTTCAAAACCCTTTCCTGGTATTCTTAAGTGGCTTGATAAAAAATACTCTGAAACTACGAGTGAAAGAGTTAGAAAAAGTTTAGAAGATTTTATGAAGATTGAACGCTGTTCTTTGTGTGAGGGAAAACGTTTAAATCGTTATGCTCTGGCCACTAAAATAGGTAAGTATAATATTATCGATCTTTGTGAGTTATCAATTGAAGATGCTCATAAAGTTTTTTCAAAGAAGTTACTTAAAGGCCAAGATTTAGTAATCGGTGAAAAATTACTTAAGGAAATATACAATCGATTAAATTTTCTTGTAGATGTTGGATTAACATACCTTACGCTCAACAGAAGTGCTGCCACTCTATCAGGTGGAGAATCTCAAAGAATAAGACTAGCAACTCAAATAGGTAGTGCTCTATCTGGTGTTCTCTATGTTTTAGATGAACCTTCAATTGGATTACATCAAAAAGATAATACTAAACTTATTAAAACCATGAAATCTCTTAGGGATATTGGAAATACTATTATTGTGGTTGAACATGACGAAGAAACCATGCTTGAAAGTGATTATATAATTGATATGGGCCCGGGAGCAGGGCACTTTGGTGGTGAAGTAGTTGCTTCTGATGTAACTAAAAAGTTTTTAAACTCTAAGAAGAGTATCACAGCTGATTATCTTAAAAAGAAAGAATCTATTCCTGTACCGGAATTTAGAAGAACAAATGATGAAGTAATTTCCTTGAAGGGAGCTTCACATAATAATCTTAAAAAAGTAGATATTGAAATCCCTCTTGGAATTTTAAGTTGTATTACTGGTGTTAGTGGAAGTGGTAAATCGACCCTCATCCATGAAGTTCTAGTTCCAGCTTGTAAGTATCATTTAACAAGAACTGATAAAAATCTCTATTACAGAGATAATTATAAATCTATTAGTGGACTAGATCCTATCAAGTCGATTATTGAGCTAGATCAAAGCCCTATCGGCAGGACTCCTAATTCCAACCCTGCTACTTACTCAGGTGTCTTTGATGAAATAAGAAAATTATTTAGTTTAACAACAGAATCTCAAATTAGAGGTTATAAAGTGGGACGCTTTTCTTTTAATGTAAAAGGGGGACGTTGCGAAGAATGTGAAGGTAATGGTGTTAAGAAAATTGAAATGCATTTTCTTCCTGACGTTTATATAAAGTGTACTGAGTGTAATGGTCGTCGTTATAACAATGAGACGCTAAGTGTCCTCTATAAAGGTAAAAACATTGCTGAAGTTTTAGAACTGGAAATTTCTGATGCTTATGAGTTTTTCAAACATCACGGGAAAATAGGTCGTATCTTAAAAACATTGAACGATGTTGGTCTTGGCTATATGAAATTAGGTCAGCCAGCAACCACCCTTTCTGGTGGAGAGGCCCAAAGACTTAAGCTTTCTCGTGAATTGGCCAAGAAAACAAAAGGTCACTGTCTATATGTTTTAGACGAGCCAACAACAGGTCTTCACTTTAAGGATGTTCAAATATTATTAAAAGCAATTGATCACCTTGTTGAGCAAGGGAACACCGTAGTTGTGATTGAACATAATTTAGATGTTATAAAGTCTTCAGATTATATTGTAGATCTTGGTCCCGATGGGGGAGATAAAGGGGGCACCATTGTTGATTTTGGTACCCCAGAAAAAATATCAAAGAACAAAAAGTCTCATACTGGTCATTACTTAAAGAAAGTTCTTAATTAAACTTTTTAAGTAAGCTAATCATTTCAATTCCAGCAAGAGCAGCTTCCCAACCTTTATTGCCAACTTTTGTGCCTGCTCTTTCGATCGCTTGTTCAATTGAGTCAGTTGTAATAACACCAAATATTGTTGGAATTTCAGTATCTAATGAAACCTTAGAAACACCTTTTGAAACTTCAGATGAAACATAGTCAAAATGCGGAGTACTACCTCTAATAACTGCACCTAGACATATAACAGCATCATACTTTCCTGACTTGGCCATCTTCTTTGCTACAAGTGGAATTTCATAAGCACCAGGAACCCATGCAACATCAACATTATCTTCATTACCGTCATGACGGTAAATACAATCGATTGCTCCACCTAGTAATTTGTTAGAAATAAATTCATTAAATCTACCAACAACTATTCCAAACTTCATTCCATTTGCGTTAAGCATACCTTCTATAGTATTTGCCATAGAAAACTCCTATTTTATATTAGGGAACAAGTGCCCCAGTTTATCTTTCTTAGCTTTTAAATATTTATAATTTGTTTCATTCGGTTCAATTACAAGTGGCGTTCTTTCAACAATTTTCAAATCAAACCCTTTAAGTCCTACAATCTTTCTAGGATTATTAGTTAATAGGTTCATTTTTTTTACACCAAGTATTTTTAGTATTTGAGCACCAACTCCGTATTCTCTAAGGTCGTCTTTAAAACCTAATTTTTTATTGGCCTCAACTGTATCATAACCTTCATCTTGTAGTTCATAGGCCTTAATTTTTGATGGTAGACCAATTCCTCTACCTTCTTGTCTTAGATATACAAGAATTCCATTTCCATTTTGCTCTATTATTTCCATGGCCTTATCAAGTTGTGAACCACATTCACATCTTAAACTTCCAAAGATATCACCTGTTAAACATTCACTATGAACTCTTACGAGCACGGGTTCTTCTGGGTTGATTTCACCTTTAACGAGAGCAATATGATGTTCAGAAGAATGAACTCTACTTTCAAACATATGAAGCTTAAATAAACCATGCTTATTAGGAAAATCTATTTCTGATGTTTTCTTAACTAATGATTCGTCAAAACCAAGCGGCTTATTATCATTTTCTCTTCTGTATTCGATTAGGTCTTTAATGGTAATTATTTTCATATTCCATTCTTTTGCAAGAACAAATAATCTATCTCTTCTGGCCATCTCACCATCATCATCAATTATTTCACAAATAACTCCGATAGGTTTATGACCACTTAATCTAGCTAAATCTACAGCTGCTTCAGTGTGTCCGGCTCTCTGTAAGACTCCACCATTTTTTGCAATTAATGGAAAAATATGTCCTGGCCTTACTAGATCTTGTGGCGTTGCTTTGTCATCAACCATGACTTCAATTGTTTTAGACCTTGCTTCAGCAGAAATTCCAGTACCACTTTCAA
>JAONMX010000109.1 GCA_028378565.1 Bacteriovoracaceae bacterium | reverse complement strand
GATTACTGAAGAGAAGTTTTTCTTTAAGTAGATAAGAGGTTCCAAAGAAAAGAAGAAATAGCTGTATAGAGACAAAAACCTTAGTAATGTAGATCAAACTGAATGGAATTACCCAGGCTTTGTAGATAAGCACAATATTCCAGCAAGAAGCTTTAGCCCAGAAGATGGAGTAAGACTTGTACCTGGGGGATCTTCAGTAAGAACGGGGGCCCATGTGGCCTCTGGAGTTATCATTATGCCGCCGGCCTATATTAATATTGGAGCTTTTGTAGATTCTGGAACCATGGTTGATTCTCATGCCCTCGTAGGATCATGCGCTCAGATTGGAAAAAATGTTCACCTCTCTGCTGGTGTTCAAATTGGTGGAGTCCTTGAGCCTATTGGGCTTACTCCTGTGATTATTGAAGACAATGCTTTTATTGGAGCAGGTGCCGTTATCGTTGAAGGAATTCAAGTAGGAGAAAGGGCCGTTATCGCTCCAGGAGTTATACTCTCAAAAGGCGTACCGGTTTATGATTGTGTAAACGAAAGACAATTGGAAATTGGTGAGCCAATCCCAGCTGATGCTATTGTTGTTCCAGGAAATAGACCTGTGAACGCATCAAAACTACCATGGGCAAAAGAAATGGGGCTCACAATGAATTGCGCTATGATCGTTAAGTATCGCGATGAAAAAAGTGAGGCCAGCTTAGAACTAGAATCATTTTTAAGATAAGGATAGGCCATGGCCTTTATAATTAAAGACGAACATCGAACAGACTTAGAGAAGACAATTAAAAGATTGGATAGTTCTTTTTTCTTTTACGATCTTGACGCCCTTAAAGAACATTTAGAACATCTCTCTACTGTTATGGATAAAGATATTCGTCTTTGGTATGCCTGTAAGGCCAACCCACTAAGCGCCATCCTTAAAATATTTAGAAACCTCGGATTTGGTCTTGATGTTGCCTCAAAAGGTGAACTTGATCACGTACTTTCAAGTGGCATCAAGGCCTCTGAGGTTATTGCCACCGGACCTTCTAAAAGTAGAAAGTACATGCGTGAGCTTTTAAAAAACGATGTTAAAAATATTGTTTGCGAAAGTATCAACCAAGTGAAGTGGCTAAATGAAGCGGCCAATGAATTAAATGTCAGACCACAAGTTCTCCTTCGCTTACAACTAGAATGGAATGAAGGAAAAAGCGTTCTTGGTGGAGATGATATCACGCCCTTTGGTGAGGACTATGAAACATGGTCCCAATTAAACTGCAAAGACTATCCCCATATTGATATTAATGGACTCCATATTTTCCAATGGGGAAATATTATGGATATTAGTCAATTGAAAAAAATTTGGTGGAAGATTGCTCAAACCTCAAAAGATCTAGCTCAAAAAATTGATTTAGAATTAAAGGTACTTGATCTTGGTGGCGGAATCGGCATTCCCTATGACCTTGCGACTTCACCGGTTCAGGCCCAGTCCGTAAACGAGGCCTTAATAGAATTAAAAGAAAAGTTTCAATTAAAGAAAGTATGGATGGAACTTGGTCGTTACGCCGTTGGCCCATTTGGAAAATACTTTACTCAAGTTATTGATCGCAAAACTGTGAGGGGAAGAGAAATCCTTGTCACTGATGGTGGCATCAATCATATTGTAAGACCTGCTATTACCAATCAATCTTTTCCGGCACAAATGTTTCGAAAATCTGAAAAAGAAAATGGAAAATTCTTTGTTCACGGTCCTTTATGTACGGCCATCGACTTTCTAGGAGAGTTTGATCTACCAACTGACATTAACGAGGGTGACTGGTTATGCTTTCATCAAGCAGGTGCGTACGGCTTCACAGAGGCCATGCCGTTTTTTCTTTGTCACAACCTACCTGCAGAAGTTATCATGTACCAAGGAGATTTTATGACTCCTAGAACACCCAAAACTTCAACGGATTGGTTAGTTTAATGACTAAGAATGATAATATAAAATCAAAATTTGATAAAACTCGTATCCCTATCAAAGATCTCGCTAGTGGTGACAAACTTCACTTAAATCTATTTCGCCTTACTGGCGATGCTCCTGGTCCTCATATTCATATTCAATCAAGTGTTCATGGGGCCGAACTTCAAGGTAATGCTGTTATTTTTGAACTTCTAAAATATTTTAAAGAACACTCATTCTATGGAACAATTACCTTTATACCTGTGGCCAATCCCCAGGCCACCACAACGAAAATAGGTACAGCAACACTAGGACGCTTTAATTCAGTGACCGGAAATAATTTTAATCGTAATTACGTAGATATTATTAAAGAATCCAATTTTGATATAGAAAAATTCCTAGATGAAAATGCTGAGTTAAGTTGGAGTGACTTAAAGAAAACTTATAAGCAAACTATTTTCACTCTCCTAAAAGAATATCAAGGTCATCAATCAGTTAGAGGCCTCTGTGAAAATAAGAAACTAAATCTAGTTTTACAAAAACTGGCCAGCAGTGCCGACATCGTTCTTGATCTTCACACAGGCCCAGTGGCCACTAGATATTTATATTCTGCCAACTATCAAAAAAATTCTGCGAAGTACTTTCTCTTTCCTCACACTCTTCTTATTCCCAACGAGTTTGCTGGGGCCATGGACGAAGCTTGTTTTTGCCCATGGGTTTATCTCCATCAAGCGTTAGAAAAAAGAGACATCAACCACCCAAGAGATGTAGAAGCTTACACAGTAGAGCTTGGTAGCGAAGAGAAAATTTCAACAATTGAAGCGCACGAAGACGCTAGAAGAATACTTCATTACCTATGTTCAAAAAATGTTATTAGTGAGCGTCCTGACATTAGTCACGGTGATCAATTCTATTGCGATTTAGACCAATATAAAACCTACTATCTTCCCCATGGAGGATTAGTAGAATATCTTCGCGGACCTGGCGAGCGCTTTCGAGCCGGTGAAGAACTTTACCGCATCCTTAATCTCTCTAAACTTGAATCTCTTGAAGAGTTAGAAGACTGCACCCATACCGTCACAGCGATGAGCGACGGAATCGTGATCAACCACTCTCCCGCTTGTTCTCTTGGAGAAGGCGCAGAGGTTATGCAAGTAATGGAATCCCCTCTTCCTTATTAAGATAAGTGCCTGGCACCTATGGCACCTATTGGAAGAGAAGGGCCTTTTCGTAGTTTCCGATAAATTTCTTAGGCAGATCGATAGGACCTTTTAAAGACTCACCAAAGCGTCCACCAAGTCCACCCCACTGACCTTTTTTCACTCTTAAAACTTTTTGATTTGAAACATTTTGCATTTCAACTTCACCATCAAAAACAATGATTTCAGATTCATTTAAAAGATCATTATGCTTTAATAAGTAATCAGTTCCTCTAACACCTATGGCAACTCTTCGAGTAAAGATCTTTCCTTTCTTCATTTTACCGGTAGTTCTCCAACGACAACTTCCACTTAAGAATTGATATTTCTTCTTTGTTGTTTTCTTTGTTAAGTCTAATTGCATCTTACTATTTGGACCAAGAGTAATAGTATTTCCC
>JAONMX010000108.1 GCA_028378565.1 Bacteriovoracaceae bacterium | reverse complement strand
TATTCATGTACCGATAGCAAGCCACCTTTTGCTGAACAAGTTGGCTACTACAAGAATAAGGAAAAAGGGAGAGCACTTACCTTCATTCTCCCAAGTAGCTTTACTGAAGATGAATTACTGAACCATGCTAAACGTCAGCCAAATACCAACGGAAAAGTTACTGTGGTATTTTATTACGATACCAACGAAAAGGCTGTAGATCCTACTCAAATGAACTCTAGTCTCTATAATGTAATCTTAACTCTTGCGAGATCAGACTATAGCTATAGATTTGATAAGTATCCAGATGGTAGCAATATTTTAACAAAAAAATAGTTTATTATTTTATTGTGGTATTTCACTTGAGTATTTCCTAAATGCTTAAACATATTAGTTTTTCTGATAGAAGAGCATATGATTATTGATGAGATACCATATTTAAGATAAAGTCTGCCCTCTAAAATTTCATTCTTATTTGTAAGAAAATAAAAGAGAATAATTAGTATTTTTTAACGCTCCGCACAGCGCGTTATCTTGCAAAAAATGGAATTATTTAAGAATGATAAATGGAGAAAGTTTATGATATTTCCACTAGAGCAAGATTATTTAAGTTGGTCTGAAAAATATAATATCAGAATTAAAACTGCGAAGTGCCCAAAGTGCGGAGTAGATATTATCACCAACATACCTTTTGCAATTAAAGGATACAGAGGCTTAAAAAGTGATGATCATGGTTGCGGTGAAAAGTACACTCGCAAGGTCATAGTTCCGACAAGTAAAGATGAAAAAGAATTTTGGTCTAAGATAGCAGGTGCAATGTAAAAAACCCCTCTGACAAGAGGGGCTCAAAATAAACTTATTTATCTTGAAAGTAAAGATTCCACTCTTTCATTGATTGGATTAACTCTGGAGAAGCGATGTTTAGGCGCAGAGCTTCTTCATAGTTTTTCCAATAACGACTCGAAGGATTAATCTTCCCTCTGTAAACATAAAGCCCTTTCCATCTTTTGGTACTAAACTTTACATTTTTTCTTTGAGCAGGAGTCATTGCTGCTAACTTTTTCTTTCTGTCTGAAGATTGTTTCGAACTTTTATAAAGTGACAAGATCTCTTGTTTTAAAAGCCTCATATTTTCTTCATTAAGAAAACCAATTGAAAAATCTAGACTAACATCCTGAGGCCCTGTCTTTGTAATCTCTAAACTCATTTCTTGATTAGAGTCATGCTTTGTAAAAGTATGAACCCCTAGTACAGACTCATTCTGCTCAGAGATCTTTCCTTTGCAGATGGTAATTCTATCCACCCTCTGTAAATGTCGATCACAAGCGTGTCCGTTGCTCCAGTCATAGATATCAATGTTTTCGCAGATTTTAGCAACATAGGTTGCAAGGAATTGCTCATCATCCTTTGAAATTTTAAATTGTGTGTTAATCATCATGTTCTCCATGTTGTGGGGTAACACATACCCAAATTCAAAGTTTAGTAGGATCATCATGATCCACTTAGCCAACATACCGCGACTTGTATTACTAATGACGAGCGATTATTTTGATATCACTTTAATAGTTACAATTATCATGTAAACCGCTCTGGTTTTCATACCTCCTTTTTTAAGGTCGCTGATAACCTATCAAGGGTTTCATAACACTTACTCAATCGTCAAAACGCAGGCCACAAAGGCCAGCCGAGCTATGTTACAGCAAAGATAATTCTTTCTAACTTATTAAAACCACTTCATAATTATTCACTTTCGTATAAATAAAGAAAAATTGCCTTAAACTCAAAGTGCTAGAAACCGATGTTTGCTATATGAGTTATATTTTGGTGGGAAAGTTTTACTAATCAAAAGATACGATTTCTTTATACAAAGGTGTTGAAATGAAGGTTAGACTTGAGAAGCTAGTTATTAGTAATTTTAGATGTATAGGGAATGAATCGGTATCTGTAGATCTCAATGACATTGTTGTTTTGGTTGGTGCAAACAATACAGGTAAAAGTACTATACTCAGGGCTTACGAAGCAGCTGTTTCAAGTTCAACACTATCCAAAGATGACTTTCATAATCAGGTTATAGATTCTGATAGATTGCCAACAGTTGAATTACATACATTGGTAGATGAAGAAGCTGCTCCTGCGATTGATAAATGGTGCGAAGTTGTGAATGATGATCTATACCGCGTAAAAGAAAAATGGGTCTGGAGCAAGGCCGGAAGCAGTAACAAGCCTGAAAGAATTGGTTTTAGAGTAGATAAAAATGACTGGGCTAAAAATGAAGACACCCCCAAAAAGCCATGGGCAACTGACAATGTAGCAATGTCAAAAAGACCAAAAGCTCATAGAGTAGGAACTTTTGATAGCCCTGGAGAGCAGGTAACGGCCATTAAACAAATTATTTTAGATACAATACTGCAAGAAAAAATTAAAGACCATGAGCCTGAAAACCCAGATTTCACCTACACTAATCTGATAGATAAATTTGAAACTCTTAAAAAAGAATTTACATCAGTAAGCAAAGAGGAATTAGACGAAATTTCTAAGCAAATAACAGGTATCGTTGATAAAATAATTCCAAATCATAATTTTGAATTTAACCTTTCTGATGATCTAAACAATGATGTCTTTAAAATTTTCGAAGCAAATGACTTATCCATAACTTTTGGAGAAATTGGCTCAAATATGCTTCCAGTAGAAAATCATGGAAGTGGAGCAAGGCGTACATTATTATGGGCAGTATTAAAAGTTTTAGCGGAACTAGGATATAAAGCAACTGCTAAAAATAAAAAGTATGAGAAAATTAAGAATGAGGGTGGCCATTTACTTCTTATAGATGAACCAGAAATAAGTCTACATCCCAAAGCTGTTAGAGATGCCTGTAATGTCCTATATAGTCTTCCGAACAATGATAAATGGCAAGTGATGATAACAACACACTCACCTTCTTTTATAGACTTAACAAAGGATAATACAACTATTATTCGAGTTGAAAAACAAGACTCTCATATTGTGAGAGCAACAACTTTATTTAGACCAGACAGTGTTTCATTATCCCCAGATGAAACTGAAGAGCTTAAATTAATGAATATGATAAATCCCAATACTTTAGAGTTCTTCTTTGGAGGAAAAGTTTTAATTGTAGAAGGAGATACTGAATATGTTGCGTTTAGTAAAGTCATTGAAAAGGAACAATCTGCACCGTACGAGGATTTAGTTGTTATTAGAGCTAATGGTAAAGTGCAAGTAAGTTCGTTAATGAAAATATTGAATCATTTTAAAAAAGAGTATTTTGTTCTTCATGATACAGATTCTTTGAGATGCAAGCGTAAAAAGAAAGTTACCATTGGAGATAAAACATTTTATGAAACATCAGACATGGTAAACCCTGCTTGGACTAACAACTCAAAAATACAGGCTCAAATGAGCGAATATTCAACAGTATATGCCTCACTTATAAACTTTGAGTTCGCTTACTTTGGAGAAGAAGTTTCATCAAACAAGCCTGCCAATGCACTCGAAAAAATGGAAATTACAGAAGAGTATTATAAAATTAGATCCCTACTA
>JAONMX010000107.1 GCA_028378565.1 Bacteriovoracaceae bacterium | reverse complement strand
GACAGGTAGTGATCTTATCTACGGCTCAGGATGATTTCGGAAAAGACCTTGCTTGTGGGTTTTTGTATAGTGAATGGAATAAAGTGTTTACGAGTCTTTCATTTTCAGAAATGTTAAAAATTATTAAAGAGTCCAGTTCTGCAAATGATTTTATTGTGATTTGATTGCAGCAAGTTGTAAGCCTCGAACAAGTCCAAGTGTTAGTTTAAGCTATCAATCAGATGACATGTTTACCTCGGTAGGTTCAATGGTAAATACAATTGATAGTAAGCTAGATTCAGGTGACATTCTAGGGCTCAGTTATAAAGCTTCTGTACTAAGCGATCGTCACGATTTTTCATCTGGAAATCATGCAAGTTTAATTGTTGCGAGAAAGTTCAATAGTAGTACCGGATCTTGTGAGTATTTAGTTCGAAATAGTTGGGGAACTGGTTGTAGCAATTACGATGATGAATTATCATGTGAAGAAGGTAATATTTGGTTACCAGAAGAGACATTGAAAAGAACAATGAGAGGAGTTACCTTTGCTGACTAAAATATTATTAATAATGTTATTTTCACTACCAACAATGGCACTGGAAGAGTGTAACGTGGGAACTATCGAGTTTACAAATAAGCAAAAGAAAATTCAAAAGAAAATGAGTTTTTGTTTTGACCAGGATAAAAGAGATAAATATATCTACTCAAAGAACTGTAAAGGCTTAAAGTGTAAACCATTACTTCTTCCTGAGAAGAGACCTGTAGATATAAGTAAGTATAAGTTTAGTGTTGGCTCCCCTGGTTTTAAAGTTTGTAGAGAACTGAAGGGAAGCCCACAGATTATTAAGTATCAACTTGGTAAAGATAAAAAATGGAACCAAAGTGCTCGCTGTATCTTTGATGATGAAACATTTGTCTCTACAAATCTATTATTTAAGATCTGGAAAGGTCTCATCATTAAATAGGTAGCTTTGGTAGCTTCAAGTTTGGTTTTTTCTTATTCAGACCATCCATGCTTAGATGATTCTTTTTAAAATCCTTAAGAGCTTCTTTGATAGACCTATCTAATTGTGGGTCAATTCCTTTTGCATAGTCTGATGGAAGTATATCAACCTCAATATCTGGCTCTGTTCCATAATTTTCTACATCATAACCAACATCTTCAAACCAATGACTAAACTCTGGTTGAGTGGTTAAACTTCCATCGTTTAGGCCAAGTCTTGGCCACATACCTATGACGCCTCCCCATGTTCTTTTACCAATGAGCTTTCCAATTTTCATTAGTTTGAAGGCGTGAGAGAAAATATCCCCATCAGATCCAGCATGTTCATTGGTTAGACATACGATTGGTCCATTGATCGCCGAATTTGGATACTTTTCAATGATATTTTCTATTCTTTGATCTAGATATTCTTTATTCACAGTACAGTTATCGAACAGTCCAGCATAGACAGATTGAATAATGATAAATAAAAAGAGAGTAAACAACTTCACTAAAACTCCATGTTATATACGTATGTATATATTAATCAATAAACGTGACACCTCTAATAGATCTCTTCAGCTTATCCTCTGGTAACCAAATATTTCCTTCTTCACACTCATATGAATCACTATAATTACATGAGCTACCCCAACTGTTTCGCACGAGATACTCACATGAGCCTGTTTTGTAATTAAACTTTCTCGCCACAATTGAGCTGGCATGTTTTCCATTTTCAAAATCATAAGGGTCATTTAGGACTTATGAAATTCCTAATATTTCACCACGCTCAAGCCTATCGTTGATAGTATTCATCATTGATCCTCTTGAAGTAAAAGAATCATCACTTTGAAAATGCAACTGCTCATTTACCTTCGTTCTTGGGTAGCAGCTTTTTGCCACAAGCTTATCAAAGAAGTCATCTTTAGATGTAGATCTTTTAATAATTGACATAAACTGCTCAAAATCAATGCTTTTAAATATTTTACTCCAATCACCGCCATCAAGTCTTCCACAGTCTAAATTCTCTTCAAAATGGGCCTGAGCTCTTCTAAATTCTCTTCCCGTTTTTTTATTTCTTCCATAAATTAAACCAGGCTTAGTCGTCGCTTCATAGTAGGTATCATATAGCTTATCAATTGCTACCAATTCTTGAACAAGATTCTTAGAAGTTGAAAACTGATAGTCATCACTAGGTAACTGACTTTCTAAACACAGCCCTCTATCAATAGCAGCATTTGCTGCATTTGCAATATACCCCCCACTGGACTGGGACTCAGCTCTACCAATATGGTCAGAAAAGTTTCCATTACTATAAGCATTTGCCACATCAATTGCTGATACTTTCTTTCCTACACGATGGGAAATAAGATCAGCTGCTACATAGGCATAACTCCAACCAACGGAGTCTTGATTTCGTATATCATTCTCAAGTGGGTATTTGCGATTATCAACATTACGACAATTGACTCTTCTAATATTTAAATTTGTTGTTCCTCTACTACTAAAACGATTTAACTCTGCTGGAGAAAACCCTGTTGGTATATCCCTAACCTCCTGAGCTTTTAACAATTCTCTTGTTTTCTTAACTTCCTCAATTTCAAAGTTTGGAATTTTATAATAAGAAATAAGCTCTGCTTCTACTTTCATAAATTCGATATAGCTCTTAAGACCTTCAATCCTATATTCCTCTAGATTATTTTCAATGGCTGGAATGGCACTTGAAGAACAGCTATATCTAACAACTCACTCCAATGATCTAATATCGTCTGTAACATCTCTATATTCAGAAACTTCTTGAATCTTACTTAATTGAGTTTCGAGGTAGGTTTTATGAATTTGGCATTTTTTAAAAACATCTGCATTGATGCTTGATAGATTAAAAGAAAATAGCACAAATAGTATTAACTTCACCAAAACCTCATTAAGATACCTTTTCTAGTATCTTATATATAATCGGTTTTTAAAGCCCACTATTTAAGTTAAGTTGTTAATTATATTAGTTTATAGGCAAAGATTGCACTTTTTCGGTAGGCCAAAATTATTGGCATATTTTAAGACTTCTTTTTAACCCAAAGTTTTTTTTGAGCACAGGCCACAACTTTGTCATTTTCATCAAGAATAGATACTTCAAATTCTGGTTCAAACTTTCCATGCTCTTCTACTTTATCCACAATGTCTTTAACTTGTTCGTCACTTATACAAAAATGTGCTTTCACTCTCCCTTTGCCGGGACTTTTAAAATCTATTTGTGCACTTTTATCCCATACCAAATACTCTCTACCAAGTTTTCTAATAAGGATAAGACAGTAAAAAGGGTCAATCATGCTATAGAGAGAACCACCAAAATGAGTTCCCATATAATTTCGGTTAAGTTTTGTTAATGGCATCTCAACTTGTAACTCGTATTTTTTTTCATCGACGATTTTTATTTTAACTCCAGCACCAATATATGGAGGATAAATATTCATCACTCTAATTAAGTTTTTAAAACTAAGTTTTTTTAGCATCTAATCACCAAGCAAGCCATCTGGAAGCTCAAAGCTTCCATCCTCAGAACACGGAAAAACGATTTCCTTATCAACAGAATCAATATTTAATTCTCCATAGATATGAGGAAATAAGACTTCAGACATAGGTGCTTCAAGTGGTGGCTCATGAACAACC
>JAONMX010000106.1 GCA_028378565.1 Bacteriovoracaceae bacterium | reverse complement strand
CGATTGTACTATTTATTTTTTTTATTTTTGGATCTGTTAAAGGCCAACCACTTTTCATGTGAAAGCTAATTGTTTTAACCCCAAGTCTATTGCCAATATCAGCAGTACCATCACCTTGATGAGCATCAATATCAATGACGATTAGATCTTTAGCATTTAAACCAAGTTTAAAGTAAGCACTCAAAAAATCATGATAGGGACAAAAGCCATGACCGCTTTCATATCTTGCATGATGCATTCCTCCACCTAGGAACATTGCAAAGTCGTCCTCTAACATTCGACTTAAACCAAAAAAGCTAGCCCCACCTTGAATAAGAAGATGTTTGCGAAATTCATCATATTGAATGGCTTTTGTTTCAGGGTAATTTTGTAAATCATAGGTGTTATAAATCATCTCTTGAAAAGTTGAATTGAAGAAATCATTAACGAACTCAATTGAATGAACATTCTTCAAATCATTTTTCGTAAGTGGAGTAATTAAGTTCATATCAACATGCGGAATCTTAACACTGAGATTATCAACTACTTTTTTGGCCCTATCGTCTTCAATTGGTATTGAAAGTCCAAAGTCCTCAAACCTTGCTGATAATAAAGGGTGAAAAATGATTCTTTTTTCCATAGAAATGTTTATAATAAACTCACATGAAAAAAACTATCCTTTTTTTACTAATCTTCCAAATAATCCCTCATAGCAATGCAGCGGCACTAAGGTCAGAGATTGATCGCTATACTATTCTGCGAGACAGGGCCATTACCGATAGACAACTCAAAGTGAAATCACCATACCAAGAGTTCTTTAATCTTGATATCGTTGCCAGTAGTGGAATCAGAACAATTATTAGTGATGTTAAATCAGGAACTGAAACCACTAACTCTGCTCAGAAGCAGTTAAATATGTTTCAATTACTAAGTAAGTACGTCAACTCAGAGAGATATGTTGACGTCGACTTTACAACTGGCTTCCCACTGTTTGATATTAAGTTTAAAAAACACCACTTTATGCCGAGTTTTTTCTTCAATTATAACGTTGGTATGATGTTTACTGTTTCTAATCAAGAGAATGCTCTCAACCCAACTGGTCAACTCTATTTAAAACTAGATAAAAAAATAGGAATTCAAACTCTGTATCCTCAGAAAAAGTCTCTTTATCAGTTTGCAATTTATCAAATGACAAGAAGTGATCTCCTCTCCTCAATTACATCCTCTTCACTAGCAACAAGTGGAAAACTTTTTAACCTCGATGACTTGAACAAAGAACAAAAGACTATTGCTTTTGATATTGACTACATGAAAAAGAATGCAAGAGACTTTTTCCAGCTAGCGGCTAAAGAAGTTAAATTACTATCACAGACTGACCATAAATCTAAATATGAGCATAAACCACTACTCTCTGCTCGTTATGGCAGGTTTTTAAAGTGGGAAAAGATAATGGCCACTTCCTTTATAGGTATTCATTATCGCCAAAAGTACTCTCTCCATCAGGGAATTTTCATTGGTACTAAATTTGAGTCTTTACAGCACCCACTCGAGCTAACGGCAAAGCTTTCTAATGAGTTCATTACTCTAATTCCACAGGTTAAATTTAAATATCTAAGGTTCAACTACACTCTAAAGAACCCATACCGTAACCCTCAAAAAGATGTATGGGTATCAAGTATGCACAGCTTAAACCTTGCTATCCCTTTCCCTTAAGTTTCAGCCAGTTAGCTTATGTAAAAATGACAAGGTTTCCACTTGCACCTTTACTTCTATCGAGATTTCCCATAAAACTCATTATGATTAAATCAATACTACTTCGACATGAAACAAAGCCCTTTGAAGAGAGAAGCCCTCTTACTCCTAAACAAGCTCAAATCTTGATAGAGGAAGGTCATAAAATTTATGTTGAAAAAAGCCCAACACGTGTTTTTAAAGATGAAGAGTTCCAAAGAGCTGGTTGTCACTTATTAGAAGCCGGAAGTTGGAAAACTTCACCACTTGATACAATCATCTTAGGGTTAAAAGAATTAGAAGACGAAGACTTTGATTTATCTCATCGCCATATCTACTTTGCCCACCTCTATAAAGGACAAGACGGAGCTCATAAAACTCTCGAACGATTCAGAAATGGCGACGGAAAACTTTATGATTTAGAATACCTTGTTGATGAAAATAAGAAGAGAGTTGCTGCTTTTGGTATCTGGGCAGGGTTTGTTGGTGCAGCACTTGGGATAGAACTTTGGTGTCGGCAACAGCTTGGTGAAACTGCTAATGATTGGAATAATGTCGAAACATATAAAAATGAAGATGATCTAATCAAATCACAAGAGAAATGGTTATCTAAAGTAGGCAGTCCTCGTGTTATCGTAATCGGTGCAAACGGAAGATGTGGAAGAGGAGCAAAAGACTTACTCAATAAGCTAAATGTTTCTGCTACCTATTTTGGTAGGAAAGAGACAAAATCTGAAAACTTACAACGTGAAATTTTAAAGCACGATATTTTAATCAATACTGTTTTAATGACTTCTAAAACAAAGCCTTTTTTAACTGCCGAGAACTTAAAGTCTGAAAGAAGACTATCAGTATTGAGTGATGTCAGTTGCGATCCAACGGGTGAGTTCAATCCTCTCCCATTTTATTCTCAATGTACGACTATGGACCAGCCAGCAATCTCTATCGATACTGGAAAGAGATTTGATATAACGGCCATTGATCATTTACCAAGTCTTCTACCAAGAGAAAGTTCTGAAGACTTTGCAGATCAACTCTTTCCTCATTTAAGAACATTACTTAGTGGGAAAATATCAAATAGTCCGTGGGAGCGAAGTCTAGAATTATTTTATAAGAATATTTTTAAGACTCAGAGTTCTTTAATCGTAAAAGAGATTTACCAATAATTTTAACGGAGAAACTGCTCCATCATAAGGTTCATTGTCTTTTACAATTGAACCAGCGAGTTTTTTCCACTCAGGGCCTCTCTTAACGGCCTCATCTTGCCAATGTTCTCTGAAGGCTTGGGTTTTCTCTAGCTCATCTTTATCAAACCAAAACCCATGATTTTTTTTACACTTATCAAGAATGACTCCTGAATCAGCACCATAGTTATAAGTGTTCATCATGCTCATACACTTAGGGCATGGAATTCGACTCTCTTGAGCCTCTTGAGGAACACCCTTGAAGGAGTCTGATACAACATCAAGCTTATAATCTTTTTTAAAAATCATCTGTCTTTCTTCGATGATCTTTGAAACTTCACCAAAGTCTAGCCAAGCACCACTGCAATTTGGACAGCGATCGATTTCTACACCTTCATAAACTTCTAGTTTTAACTCATTAGATGGACATCTCGGACATTCCATTTCAACTCCCTGATAATACACTATTATAATCCCTAAGAAGTGATGATCAACAATACTTTTATTGACATATTTTTCCGTTTACAAAACCAGACAAAAAAACTTTAATTTAGTGATGAACAAAAAGTTAATATTCTTTTGGCTTTCAACCCTTCTAATAGCTTTCTTTATAGGAAGAGCTGCACAAAACCATCAATCTGATTCTCTAACATCATTATCAACAGAAAATTCTGAGCTAAACTCAAAAACGTCTAAATACGACAAAATCACTCAACAAATTCAATCTCTATCCAT
>JAONMX010000105.1 GCA_028378565.1 Bacteriovoracaceae bacterium | reverse complement strand
TAACAATTTTTAAAAAGAGAGCATTGCAAGAATTCTTTTCTTTGAGCACGCCCATGAGGGAAAAAGGTCTTCGAACTTCGTAGAGATTGCTTCCTGATTCATTGGCACGCTCAACCGTTGCGACGACTTCTTGGTAAGCTGAAACGATTTTATTTCTTTCAATTTTATATCTCACCGGATCTGTAGGATCGAGTCTAGCTCGCTTACTATCTTCAAACCTGGGGTACCAATTATAAGTTTCCTCAAGGAAGATAAGACTCTTTCTTTGAGAATCCGGAACGGAAACTTGGTCATCGATGATGAGGGTGTTTTCAATATCTGGAAAGTGCCATGAGAGATTTTTATTAAAACGTTTAAAGAACTTTTCATCCTCAGGAATACCAGGAACTTTTTGAAGGTCATCAAAGCTTAAACTCTTATAAGTGATATCTTTAATTTTCTTCCCACTTGGAAGTTCAACTTCTCCCCATAACTCACTTCTCTCTTTAGAACCACCTTTATAAAAAGAAATTCTCACATCTGGACGCTTGGCCATCTCATCGAGAACACTAAGCCCTTCGTCGGCGATAATGAACCTTTCATTTTCAAAAAAGAAGAGTTTATGCTGTTCAGATTTTGGTACTTTAATATCATCTGTCAGTTTATAGATAAGTGTCCAATCGAGATCGAAGACAATATCATAGACTTTCGAAGAACTAGGAACGCGAGCATTTTGGCGTACAGAATCTTGATTGCAGGAAGCAAACAAGAATAATAGTAAGTAAATGGATATCCAAACGCTCTTCATCCATCTACTTATCGGAGAAAACTAGTCTTTTTTAACAGGAAAATCTACTTCAATTCCATCTTCACTAATCTCAAAGGTAAAGCTCTCGTGTTCACCCTCTTTGGCCTTATTAATGATCTCTGTGAAGTCGTCTGCATCCAAATCTGGATATAAGCTAAAGTCCCCAGCAAAGATCTGTATTATGGCCCTGGCCTCGTTAAAACGTCTTTCACTTATAAACTGAGAAATAGAGAATGTTACTTGAGCAGATTCGTTTTCTTTATCAAATGTAATATCAACTTTCATCTTTGCCCCACTGGCCTTTTATATAAAAAAAGGGAGGTCCATGACCCCCCTTCCTACAGAACGTGTATTTTTCTTCGCCTTTCAAGCGTTAGAAGTTATATGTCATCCCTACTCTCGTCATTAGACGATCAAGAGATAGTGTTCCAGCATCTGTTGTAGTCGCTGTACCATTTGTACCAGCAGTACCTACAAACCCATCAACTTTAATACTTCCAAAGTTAAGAGTGGCACCAGCAGCTACATCAGTTGTATTGGCCATATCTACTTTTTTACCAGCAGTATCAGCACCAAATTGAGAGATAGCTGCACTATTACCAATGATGTTTAACTTACTATAGTTCTTATTCTCTCTTACACCATAAATTTTCTGAGAAACGGAACCTCTAAGAGTTAACCATGAAGTTGCGTCATATTCATAACCAACAGTCACTGGTAGCATTTTATTACTTGCTTCGACTTTTTGAGTGAATTTAAGTTCAATTTCTTTTACTCTATATTCAACATTTCCAAAGAAAGTTCCCTTTCCAGCTTTTGCTTGATGTCCATATCCAATAGCGTAAGTAGTGAAACCACCTTCTTTAGTTCCTGCTTCGCCTCGACCTGTTCTAGTTGCTCCATCAAAAATTGTCCCCTGGCCTAGGTTTGAAAAGTTAGCTAATCCAGCAGTTGTTCCAGCAGAGTCTGTTTGCTCCCAATCAAATTTCTTAACAAAACCGTATACTTTACAAGTATCAGCTACTTGATAGCCACCACCAAGATGTAAGCCTAGTTGCCCATCAAATTGATGAAAAGCTGCTCCACCAGCAGCAGTTATATTATCTGTTCTTTTAGATTTTGAACCTGTTGAGATATTTGCAAAAGCATCCCACTTGTCAGACTTTGTACCTAGACGAATTGCATGTGCTGTATCTGAAGCATGCACAGACTGATCACGATCAGAAGTATAAACAAGGTTTACACCCCAATCAAAAGCAGAAGCTTTTCCACCAAAGAAAAGATCCAGCTGATTATCTGCACCGTTAAGCATAGTGTTCCCACCAGCGGCACCAGAACCATAAGCAGTAGGAGCAACATTGTCAGCAGCGTAAGCACCAGTTGCTACACCTCTTAAAAGAGCTGCAGTATTTGATTCGTTCCCAAGATAAACACCATAAGTATAATTACCGTGTTTTTTTAAGAATCCACCTTTGGCTTTTGGTGCATTGTTTTCATCTGTTTGAAGAGAAGCTGAACCAAAGTTTTGACCATTACCACCCCACTCTAAAATCACAGTGTCAGCGTAATCATTAACGTTAGCAACGTTAAGAAAGATATTTCGATCATCTTCGATATAGTATGAACCTTCATTGTCAGTCTCATCCATACCCAGTGCTTTAAGTCTTGAAATTGTGGCATTAGCATTTGTTGCTAAAAATAAAACAGCTGTCGTGCTGATTAATTTTTTCATCATGAACTCTCCATTATAAAAGGGGTTTATTTTTAATTTCTCTCAATAGTAAAATTATTTGATATTAAAGGAGTCTTGTCAATTTTTATAAACAAAAGGGCTTCCGAAGAAGCCCTCTGTATTTAAAAAAGTATTAACTTTTATAAATTAGAACCAGTAGTGAACTGCAACTTGAGTCATTAGACGATCAAGAGAAAGTGTACCAGCATCAGTTGCTGTAGCAGTACCGTTAGTACCACCTGTACCGATCATCCCGTCAACTTTAAGTTTCCCAAAGTTAAGAGTTGCACCAGCATTTACGTTAGTAGTGTTATCAATAGTACTCTTAACTTCCTTAGCTGTACCACTTTTTGACTTTTCAGAGTTAAGGAATACATTTTGAGAAATTGAACCTCTAAGAGTTAACCAAGAAGTTGCATCAGCTTCAAAACCAACAGTTACAGGAAGTTTAGTTCTTGAAAGCTCTACTTTAGCAGTAGGTGCTGCACCATCTTTATCTTCTGCATCAAGCTTTACGAAAGATACGTCAGTAAACATTCTTGAAGTTGAAGAAACTTCTTTTGTGTAACCTGCACCAATTGTAAGCTCTGTTTGCTCAGTTGTATCTTTAAGAGCAGCTCCACCAGCTGAATACTCTCCACCTTTTTTGTCATAATCAGCAAAGAAAGTGAAATCCATCCAGTTATAACCAACACCTAAATTCATAGAACCGTCATCTTCCCACTTAACACCAGTAGTAGCTGTTCCGTCATTCTTCATTTCGTCATTGATCATATAGTTAACATATGCGTTTAAGTCACCGGCTACAACACCAAGACCTAAAGCAAGAGTGCTTTGCTCTTTCTTAGCAATACCAGCAGTTGCTGATTCAGAAGAACCTGAAGCATAATGAACTCTTGCTCCCCACTCTACACCCATATCTCCACCGAAGAATAGGTCAAGATCATTTGATCTATCTTGAAAACCTGTATTCCCGTGAGTACCTGTAGTTCCACCAGCACTTGCGTATCCAGTAGTTGTTACATGTCTGTTCTGGTCAGATGCATCTGATCCCATATAAAGACCGTAAGCAAAAGCTCCAGCTTCTCTAAAAAATCCACCTTCTGCGTTTGGTGCTGTGTTCGA
>JAONMX010000104.1 GCA_028378565.1 Bacteriovoracaceae bacterium | reverse complement strand
TGGACAAAGATGTCCTTTTGGAATGGACCAATCTCTTATTTGATAGTGATGAGTAAGTAAGGCCTGGTTTAAGCACAAAACTCCATTGGCATCAGAGAAATTTATTCCTAAATCCCCATACTTATTCTTCTTCACAAAGCTTGCAAGCTTTGGGAATACTTTAATGAGAGCATCAAAATCGTAAGCTTGATGATGGATATTTCTAGGGTGGAAGCCTTTTTCAGTAGTCATGTCTATGTTTTACACTAATTTCTCCAGCCTAACTAACTTTTTATACATGCATCTTTTATCAGGACTTGATAAACTTCCAGCTATGTTTAAAACACTTCTTTTATCTTTATTCACTGTTATGAGCTGTTCTTCTGCGGAGTTTAAGAACCCGTATAAAGCTCCTTATGATGGTAAGAGATTTCAAAATCTAGAGCCTTTTCCCCCTAAATCATTTTTTACTTTGCTAAAATGGAAGTTTTTTAAAAACGACAAGCAAGACTGGCCGGACTGGATTGATCTTCCATTAGGGGAGAAACCAAAGACAAAAACTGTAAAGGGTGAAGTCATCTACACCGTTATCAATCATGCGACCGTTTTATTACAAGTTGATGGTGTTAACATTCTAACTGATCCTATTTGGTCAGAGCGAACTTCCCCTGTTTCTTTTGCTGGTCCTAAAAGAGTCCATCAACCAACTATTATGTTTAGTGATCTTCCACTCATTGATATTGTGATGATATCCCATAATCACTATGATCATTTAGATATTCCAACTCTTAAGATGCTCAATGACAAGCACTCTCCTACTATTCTTGTAGGTCTTAAAAATGGTGCTCTATTAAAAAAAGAAGGTATTGAAAACTATATCGAGATGGATTGGTATCAAAAATTTGAATTCAAAGATCTCGAATTAATTTTCATGCCTAATCAGCATTGGTCGGCACGAGGACTCTTTGATAAGTTTGAAACTCTTTGGGGTGGCTTTATTGTAAAATCATCTAAGGGTGAAATCTATTTTGCAGGTGATACAGGTTACGGAAAATTCTTTAAGAGTCTTAAGAAAGAATTTCCAAATATTATTCTTAGCTTTCTTCCTATTGGTGCCTATGAACCACGCTGGTTTATGAAACCGGCTCATATCAATCCGGCAGAGGCAGTGAAGGGACACATTGAACTTGGTAGCAAGCATAGTGTGGGCATTCACTTTGGAACTTTCCAACTCACTGATGAAGGAAGAGATGAACCAATAAATGCTTTAAAAGAATCACTCAAAGGAAAAGATATTAGCTTCCTCGTTCCAGAGTTTGGAAAACCCTATTCTTTATAGATCATTTAACTATTACTTAAAAGGTTTAACAGGCCTATTAACGAGTGAGGAAGATAAAAATAAAAAATAAACAAATAATAAGAGTTAGAATAGGAACCACAATTGGAACCTGGAAGATTTTTTTATCGACGACCTGATTCTTTTTTAATTTTATTAGAGCTAGTGAAATCAAACAAAATACAATCAAAATAATTAAGCTCGTATACTGTGCCAGTCTTTCTAAAGGGAAAAGAAAAGCCAACAAGAGAATACTTACTCCTGCAACGATAGTTGCAATAATTGGAGTTTGTGTTCTTTCAGAAATAATGGCCAACGCTTTTGGAGCGGCTCCTAAGTTTGCCATACCATATAGCATTCGTGACACCATAATAATTTGGACAAGAGCACCATTAATAATTGCAAAAAGCCCAATAAAGCCAATGATATGTGGTGGTATATTAGAATGCTTAGCAATTACTTGAACTAATGGTGAAGTGCCACTTTCAATTTCCACCATGGATAAAGAAGTCATGCATATCAACGCAACTATAAAATATAATAACGTTGAAATAATTATGGCGAGAACAATCGCACGTGGTAAAGTCTTTGTTGGTTCTATAACCTCTTCCGCAGAATTTACCATATCTTCAAATCCAACATAAGCGAAGAAGGCGATAAATGCCCCGTGCATTATATTTAAATGAAAAGGTTCTTTAAACATTTTAAATACAACACCAGAGTTTTCAATGAGCTGTGGTGTACCGGCCCATATAACAAGAAGTAAACCTAACAATTCAATACATGTAATGATCGTAACAAGTTGAACTGATTCTTTAATTCCCTTAATCGCAAAGATTGTTAATAAGACAACCACTAAACTTATAGTCATCCATAATGGAGTGTGAAGAAAGCTTTCTAAATAGCGATGAAAACCCTTAACAATAGTGGCCGAAGAAATAACGCCTGTAAGAATAACGGCGTAACCAACAAGAATATTAAGCCAGTTTTGATGAAAAGCTTCTTCGACATAATATGCCTCTCCTGCAGCTCTAGGTAAACGGCTTGAAAGTTCTGCATATGTAAGACCAGCAAGTACTGCAATAATTGAAGATACAAAGAATGCTAAAGGAAATTGAGAACCTGAGACTAAGGCAACATCAGTAATAATTACATAAATACCGGCACCAAGAATAACACCAACTCCATAGAAGGTTAGTGTAAATAAATTGAAGTATTTTTTTAGTTCTGCCATAGTTGATATTAGCTTTTCTTTAAGACAATCTATTTTCTTTAAGATTTTCTTTTTGATGAAAGAAGTTATTTATATTTTCTAAAGAAGTTTTAGCAATATTGTCGAGAGCTTCTTTCGTGAAAAAAGCTTGATGAGAAGTAATGAGCACATTGGGAAAACTCATCAGCCTAAGAAGAAGTTCATCTGAAAGACCCATATCTGAATGATCTTTAAAGAAAACATTTTCTTCATGTTCATAGACATCTAAGCCCACACCCTTAATTTCTCTTTTCTTTAACTTATCAATTAAGGCCTTGGTATCAATCAAACCTCCTCTTCCCGTATTAAGAAGAAAAGCACTTGGCTTAATAAGGTCAATATTCTTGGAATTAATTAAATAGCGTGTCGATTCATTTAATGGACAGTGAAGACTTATGATATCTGACTGGCTGAGTAGCGTTTCGAGATCGACATATTTTGCATCTATCTCTTTTGCAAGCTCAGTATTTTCAACTTTATCATTTAATAAAAGAGAACAACCCATTCCCTTCATAATACGAGCAAAGGCCTCACCAATTTGACCAGTACCAACAACTCCAACAGTCTTACCGTGAATATTAACTCCTTCTAAACCTTCTAGCGTAAAGTTAAAGTCACGAACCCGCTGAAAGGCCTTGAGGTATTTTCTATTTAAACACATAAGAAGACCGAGGGTATGCTCGGCGATGGCCTCAGGTGAATAGGATGGTACTCTAGTTATAGTCATTCCTAATTCTTTCGCTTTTGCTAAGTCTAAATGAGAAAACCCTGCTGAACGAAGAGAAATCATTTTTACCCCAAACTCATGGAGAGACTCAAGAACTTCCTTTCCTAAATCATCACTTGGCCAGCAGCTTATGCAATCATATCCTTTGGCCAAAGAAACAACGTCTTTGTTTAAAGAAGTGCTAAGGAAATCTATATCTAACTTGTAGGTTTGTGCCCACTTTGTGAGATATCTTTCTTCAAAAGAATGTGTACTAAAACATTTAACTTTCATAAGAACTCGCTTCTAATTAATTTCGACGTCCACCTAGAAGACGAAGAATCATCAAGAAGAGATTAATGAAATCAAGATAGA
>JAONMX010000103.1 GCA_028378565.1 Bacteriovoracaceae bacterium | reverse complement strand
AATTTGGAAGTCATATTTAAACATTCTAAAGTCATACGTCAAACCACTGGTTAATCCTAGCACATCGGTGTCAATAGAGTTACCAGCACCACTAAAATCACTATCGATAGGAGTTGGTCGATAAAAAGCTCCCGCCATCAGTCCCCAGCGATAATGAGACATGTATTTTACTCCTAACTTAGGAATGAAAATATTCTTTGTTTTAAGTTTTTCATAGTTTGAACTACCACGAACGGTACCACCCTTATTACTCACAAGGAGAATGGGGGATTTATACTTGTCCCAAAGTTGATATTCAAAAGATCCGTAGAATTCAAAGTTTTGAAAATGAAAAGAGCTACCAAAACGGAAAGTATGAGGATCATAATACATCATACTATCGATCCCAATATTAATAAGAGTTAAAGGTGGATCAGAAATATCCCCCGTCGCTATGGTTTCAAGGTTTGATTTCATTTCTTGTTGGTAAGTGAAATAGTATCTTGAATCATCGTCCTTTCTTACTAATGAAAAGATTAAACCAAGGCTAGGAGAAATTTTCGTTTGTGAGGCACCCCTTGATCCAAAGGAGTCACCAAGACTTACATTCGTACTAACTCTTGCACTTGCTTGAAAGCCAATGTGCGTTCCAAAACTAAGGGCCCAGTTATCATTAAGGGCGTGACCATAGTTCACATGAATTTGTGATCTCTTGTATCGAGAGCGATACATTACATACTCCGGAAGAACCGGGTCTCCTGAATCTGTTTCTGTCACTTTACCTATAGGGCCAAAGTAAGAAATACCAAGGGCTCCCGCAGTTTCAAATCTAATTGGTAGAACAATACTGACACCTGCACTATTTACGCTTTGATAATTGGTATTAGCACTTCCAGTTGTTGTGGTAGTTCCAGTTTCCCCAGTGGTGCTATTGCTTTTTACGATACCATTAATGTCTTTAAAATCTGTATCAATGACATAAGCAGTAGCGGTGGCCGAAACTTTTTTCGCAAAACCGAGAAAGGCAGGTGTGTAGTAAATATTATTAGGATCATTGAGATCAAAGCTGGCTTGATTACCAATGGGGCTAGTACTTGTTCCAGAGCCAAAGAACTCAGGTAAGCTTGAGTTCACCATTTGAGTACTTATCAGTATGAGGGCCAATAGAAATTTCATAAGATTAATCCTTTAATCCAATATAGAGTTTTTGTATTTCTTCAAGTTTGAAAGACTCCGCACGATCCGTTCGATCTCTACCAACGGCACTAAGAGCTTCGTTTACTTTATCAATGTCTGTTTGATAACTTTTTAATATTTTTCCAACCTGCTTTCTTTTGAAGCGAAACAGATGTCTTAGAAATCGTTCATAGGCTTTAAATTCTGCAAGCGGAATAAGTGGTTCATCCCTTCTTACAAAACTTAAGACTGCACTTTCAACTTTTGGCGGAGGTTGAAATGCTCCTTGTGGAACTTTACAAAGAAGCGAGACCTCAAAATAATTCTGTGTTAAGGCCAAAAGACTATTCATGGCCTTTCCCACTCGTGTATCAATAGGAAATGCTTTATCTGCCACTTCTCTTTGAAACATCAAAGTCATATATTTAATGGATGGTAGTTGCAGAAACTGAACAAGAAGAGGAGAGCTGACATTGTAAGGAAGATTACTTACGAGCCATACATCTTTCCAATTTTTTTCTTTAAACTTTTCCTCAAAATCAAACTTGAGAGCGTCGTGAAGAAAGATATCATCCTCGTTAACGTACTCTTTTAGTAAAGCTGGAAAGCGAGCATCTTTTTCCACGAGAAAGATTGGAAGGTCTTTACTCGCAAGATGCTTGGTGAGAACTCCAGGACCTGGACCCACTTCGAGGACATTCTTTGCTACCTCGGTGAAGTTCGTCGTGATTAACTCAATGACATTTTGATCAATTAAGAAATGTTGACCCAGAGACTTATTCGCTTGTGGAAACTTTTGATCACTCACTAAGACCTCTTAGTCTGAAGTTCACTTTTCTTCAGGTATCTTCCACGAGCATCTATTTCTAAACATTCTGGAAATGGTATTTGATTCTCTTCAAATGTACGAAGGGCATAGTTGGCAATCATAGCACCGTTATCTGTACAATATTTAGGCTGTACAAAGAAAACATCTTTGTAGCTTTTTTTAAGAACTTCTCTTAGGTATGAGTTACAGGCCACGCCACCACCAACAACAATCGGAAGCTGATCAAAGCCCTTTTCTTTAACTTGTTTGATGGCGTATTTCATTTTGAGTTTAAGAGCAGAAACAATAGCATGTTGATAAGAAGCACATAGATCATTCATGGACTTTTCATCGGCAAGGACGTCGGGATTTTTTTCTGCAAACTGACGAAGGCTCGTTTTTACTCCTGAATAACTCAAATTAGCATCAGCTGATTGTCTTAGTCCTACAGGAAATTCATATTTTTTAGGATCACCTAATTTTGCACGATCATCAATTTCTTTTCCGGCGGGATAACCTAGGCCTATTAACTTACCACCTTTGTCAAAAGCTTCACCGGCAGCATCGTCAATAGTCGTTCCTAGAATTTCAAATTCCAATGGTGAAGTCACAAGTAAGTAGAGGCTATGTCCACCAGAAACAATGAGTCCTAAGTAAGGGTAATTTACTTCATCCGTAATATGGATGGCCTCAAGATGAGCATAGAGATGATTGACTGGAAGAACTGGTAGCTCTTCTTTTAAGGCCAGAGTTTTGGCGGCATTTAGACCTGTTAAAAGTGGACCTAATAAACCAGGATGAGTGGTTACACCAATAAGATCAATATCACTTAGAGCTGTGCCGGCTTTCTCAAGAACTTGTTCAATAAGGGGTGCAATTTTTGCTAGGTGATTTCTTGCCGCAATTTCAGGAACGACGCCACCCCATTTTTTGAGTAAAGTTTCTTGACTAAAAAACTCAACGGCTAAAACCTCAGGTCTCTCTATACTAGCACCAGACTGTCCTTTGAGGATACAGATGGATGTATCATCACAGCTGGTTTCAATGCCTAAAACGGTCAAATTCTTTTTGCTCATAACATTATTTCTTTATATCTAATTGATTGCTTATTTCTCTTAAAAATCCTAGCATATTAACTAGTAATTGGAAAAATATAACTGTTCACAAGTGGGCGGATTCAAGGAGGAATCATGAAAAAATTAGTACTACTTTTTGATAAAACTTCTTAAGATCATAAAGTCCGGGGTAGCCTCCAAAAAGACCTTTCCAAGCGTATACTGGAGCCCAATCATTGCTATCAACTCTTGCTTCAAAACCAGAAGCATAATCTAGCAATTCATTTTTTTCATCTTTGTGATGAAACTTTAGAAAAGTATGACCGAACATAGAAGCAGGATTGTTTGGGTAGGCGGTGGAAAAGACAATGGAGACTTTATGAAGATTAATTTCTTTCTTCCATTTCTCATAAGCATCACACTTAAAAGAAATAGGAGAAATAAATTTATTTTTAAGAAACCAAAAGTATCGTGATTGAAAGGCACAAGCCGCTGAAGAATTAAATCGACCAAAGCCCATTGCCTTGTTCTCTTGAAATACTTTTAAAGAGGCCTCGAACTCTTTCTCTAAACTAACCTTTCCCTGTGAGGATAGAAAGAATAACTCTCCATCATTTTCAGAAACACCATTTTGAAAATGCAGTAAGTTTTCCCACTCT
>JAONMX010000102.1 GCA_028378565.1 Bacteriovoracaceae bacterium | reverse complement strand
TAATGTAATCATCTGATAAAGGCTGTATATTTATCTCATTCAAGTTTTCTTTATAAACCGAACAAAGATTAGTAATCCATTCTCCTTTATTACAACTACTTATTGAGTAAGGCGGATTTCCAATTACAACCATCACTGGTGTGTCT
Source organism: Bacteriovoracaceae bacterium (assembly GCA_028378565.1). Classification (GTDB taxonomy): domain Bacteria; phylum Bdellovibrionota; class Bacteriovoracia; order Bacteriovoracales; family Bacteriovoracaceae; genus JAAEST01. The sequence goes on along the minus strand of JAONMX010000102.1, from coordinate 3,696 downwards.
CTTTTAATGTAGTTTGCTTCATTCGCTTCTTTACTAAGCCAACTCGCAAATAATGTACCTGTGTCCGGATGATGCTCTTCTAAGGCATTTGTTAAAAAGACTTTAAAGCGCTGCTCCTTACTTGGTGTATAACCTAATTCATTAAATAGTAGATCTAACTTTAAATGGGCCATTGAATATGATGCCATCAAAATCTCAAAGCCATACAATCTAGGAATGATATCATCCTCAACAAACTTACTCCATATCCCCCTAGAGGATCCCATTTTGCCATAAATAACTTTAACAACTTCTGCTAAAAAAGTTCCTGTTCCAACAGCCGGATCAAGAATCTGCACTTTATGAACTTTTTGAGTAATTGTTTTAAACCCAGTTTTTGTTCTTTTATCTCTACTTTGAGTTTCAACTTCTATTTCTACTTTAGAGTTGTTTGCAATACCATTATCAAGGTTAAAACTATTTTCCAAAATCTTATCTACACTATTAACGATAAAGTTCACCACTGGTAATAGCGTATACCATACACCTCTTGCTTTTCTCAATGCTGGATCATATTCTGTCAAGAACGTTTCATAAAAATGTATTAAGGGATCATCTTTCTTAAAGTCTTCATTGAAATTTTCTAAAAGCTTCGGAACATCTGTAACCTTAAACACATTTGATAATGAATCAACAATCCACACCAATCTTTCATCAAGGTCTTCCCCTGCAATATATTGAAACAAGTTTCTAAGAAAGGGATTAGACTTCGGAATAAGGCCAGCAGCACGAGAACGTGAGAACTCTTCAACATCTGGATTTGCAACCTTTGCAGCAAATAATCCATATGTCATAGTTTGAGCATATATATCCGAAAACTCTGATGACGAAATGTCATTTATTAAAATTTCCTCAATCGCTTTATATTGGTCCACTAAAGTGGAAGGTCTTTGAATTTTGATATCTCTAACAATGGACTTATCTATTATTGCTGAAATTAACTTAGCTTTCCTGGCCATAATAGTTGCAAGCTTTTTCGGATCATCTATTACAATATTTTTTCTTATTGAAAAGTTTCCAATAAGAGTTAAGAATTCACTAAAGTTCTCTTCTAAAGGAACTATTCGACCTTTTTCAACTCTACCAATAGATATCTCTGCATACTTTTCACCATCATAATAAAAATAAAAGTCTAGATAATTTGTAAAAGAAAAGTTAGACAATGAAGACCTATAACGGTTTAACTGTTCGGCATGCTCATTAGAATCTAAAGAAAGATTAATATCTTTTGCCTCAACATAACCTATCGGTAAGTTCTCTCTAGTAATAATGAAATCAGGTGCACCACACTCTATTCTAGCCGGATCATTTAGAGCTAATGTATTTGGAACTAGTGCTTCTATTAAATTCTGGAAAGAGGGTCTATAGGTATGCTCTCTAGCATCACCAGTTACAAATCTTGAGTTAATATCAGAGATATAGTCATTTAAATCCATTTAAATTCAGCTCCTTACATGTATTATGCACTACAAAAATCACCTATTCAAACAAAAAACTATTCCTATCACTCTTCTAAGTTGAAATTCAGATGGTCGGTTATTCCTTTTATACTCACTCCAGCTTTTCGAACGTAGTACTGCATTGTCTTTAAGTCTTTCCACCCTCCCATCATCATTACTTTTATTGGAGGAATCCCTTTTGAAAGCATTATCGTTGCCCAACTTGCTCGTAAGTCATGGAACCTAATTCTAGGCAGACCTAATCCCTCTAAAAACATTCTCAACTCTCTAGCTTGGTCACCTCTATCCCACCGATCAATTCTCGGTAATACAAAGCTTGATTCTGGGTAATCTTTCTTTAACGTTTTAAAAATATCAACAAGTGGAGGGGCAATTTCTAATATTCGATCATCTCCTGACTTTGTACTCTTAAATCCGTCCTTATTATTCCAACTAATATTAACTAGAATCTTTCTATTTACTAAATCTATATTCTCCCAAGACAAAGCATACAATTCACCATTTCTCATTCCTGTATAAAGAGCTGTAGCCCATATTGGATACCATTCACTATTCATTTCTTTTGCATGACTTAAGAGAACTTTTATTTGATCCTCCTTCAAAACAGTTTTGATCTTATCCCCAACCCTAAATTTCATCCTAGGTGTTGGATTCGTGGTAATATATCTTTTCTCAACACAAAAATTCATAACCGCTCTTATATATTTAAGAACATTCTTTTGATGACTCTGGCTTCGATGAGAAAGTTTTTCTTTAATCAAGTTTCTAATATCAGCACCAGAGATTTCACTCACGAGCCTTACTCCCCATTCTTGGTTAGTATGAGCCTTTAAACAAAGGAAATAACACTCAGCTGTTTTCACTGAAACATCTTGATCTAAAAAATACTTATAAAACTCTTCAATCGCTTGCTTCCAAATGGGTATTGTTTTTCTCTCTAGTAATTTATGTACCTCCAAAATTAATTTTTGCTCCATTTGCTTTGCCAGGGCCTTGGATTTTATGCCTATTCTTCTCCTGTTGGTTGGAATTCTCGTTATAGGATGTCTTTTTCCATACCACACAATATATGTCCCAGTTTTTGGATCTAGCTTATAGCCCATACTCCCTCCTTCCTCTTTTGTGAGAGAGCAACATTTCATGGAGTTCACTTTTCAAGTACCTATTGCGCTTACCAAACTTGTAAAACGGAACTTGTCCATTACTGGTTAGGTTCCTCAAGCACCCAGGTGAAATTTTCAAAAACTCAGCAGCTTCTTCTGTATTAAACCATTTTTCATATTTTTCTTTCTTGTTATTCAACATATCTATCCTTTTAAAAAGTCTCCCGTCCCTCTTGTTTTTCTTTCTTTTCAAAAAAAGAAAAAAGAAGAAGGGGGAGAAAAAGTTGTTTTTGCCCCAAGACGTTATGGATTTAAAGCAATTCCAATATACTTATAAGGTCTCAAGCTAGACCCGTCCCTCTCCCTAACAATTTCGGGGTAATAACTTTTCATTCTTTTTCCAAATTCACCACTACTACAAGACTTGTAACCATTTTCATCAGTAAATGCCTTATAAGATTCATACAAGCTCATGCACATTTCTGAAAATGAAGGCGAGACTGTGCAGTTTTCATCTAAGAATGTTTTCACACTATCCATGTCTCTAATGAACTCTTCCTTACTCTCAAGTGAGGCTTCACAATGTGAAAACCCGTCATTCTTTATGAGTCGTTGATACCCTTCAATAGACCAATTAATGATTCCTGTAAGCTCTTTCATCAACTCATCTTTCAAATTATTATTTCTTTTCTCTTTAGGTACTTTATAACCGAAGGGAATAATCATTAACCTTCTAAAAAGGGCGTGGGTATGGTCCTTTATCCAAAGAGTAGCATTTGTTGCAAAAATTTGTTTTGCGGTACATGCAACCATATAAGTGTCTTTGTACTTTTGTTCAACTGTTACAAACCCACCGCCAGTAATATTCTTAAACATTTCAGATTCAATTGATTTTCCAGATGGAGATTCATCACAGATGTTTGCAAGTTTATCTACAAGCTGAATAGTTGAGAAACGATTTGATAGTTCCCCCAGTGAAACTGAGCAAGTATTTCGTATTCCAAGAACATTTCTAAGAATCTCTAGTAAAACTGACTTTCCATTCTCTCCTGAACCAAACAAGATAAATGCTATTTGAAAGTTGTTCCCTGGAA
>JAONMX010000101.1 GCA_028378565.1 Bacteriovoracaceae bacterium | reverse complement strand
AAATTTCTTTCATATGTCAGGAAATACTCTGATGGTTACCGAGCTTGATAAAAACCTTTGCTCTCGTAAGCATGGTGAATTTTGTCATCATATTGCCAAGTATGCCAAAAAGAAAAGTAACTTAAAACGCTACTTAGAATACTTAAAAAAATCATGCCAACAAGATTTTTTACTCTCTTGCTTCCAGCTTGCTACAGATAATAACAGCTTAAACTACGAAGAGAAAATAGGCTACATTCAAAAAGGTTGTCATAAAGACTTTAAGAACTCATGTGATATTAAGAATGAGTTTGAACAGGCCAAACAAGATATAGAGGCCTGTAACAATAATGTGGCAAGTTCATGCTACGAGTCTTATTCTTTTCATAAACGATATTTTGATTTAGCGGTAGCTGAAGTGTATTTAGAAAAAGCTTGTAAAATCTCACCTAAGAAAATATGTAATTAACATAAGTTTAAGAAACTTTTTTCAAATTTGTTTTCTTTTGAACATCCTCAATATTAAATAACTCTTGATAGGCCTTGACATGACCATCAACCATACATGCTTGAGTATAATTTTCATTAAAGCGATTGTAAAAGTAATTGTCGCTAGACACAAAATTGTAAGAGTTTTTTGAAAAACTAATTCTTAATTCTTCATTATTAAGTAGCATTTGAATTGCTTTAGAAAGTGCATCACTGTTAGCTGGTTCAACAACAAGAGTCGTTTTCCCTTTTTCACCAACAAGTGGAACTCCAGATTTAAGATTTGTGGTAACCACAGGCTTTCGACACGCCATAGCTTCTAATTGTACGATTCCAAAATTTTCATTATTAGTAACAGATGGAAGAGCAAATACATCACAACCATGAAAGTAGGCAGCAAAGTCTACATCATCATCAACACGCCCAATTAAATGTACTTGATTTTCAAGACCTAGGTTTTTAATCTTAGATTTTAGTTTTTTATGATCAGGCCCACCACCAACGATTAAAACACTCTGATCAAACTGTGTTGCCGCTTCAATTAAATGAGTTAAGCCTTTATACCCTACAAGCCGTCCAACACTAAGAACATATTGTCCATATTGAGACCTAAACTCAGCTGCTTTTTTTAATACAACAGAGGATTCCTCTAAATGCTGAACAGGAATACCAAAAGGTATGATTCGACATTTATAACGGTACTCTGGCAAGATAAATGAATACTTAATATGATTTTCTGTAGCAACGTATATTTCATTACATCGATTTAAAAATAGTTTTAAAATTGGTTTATAGAAGTTAAGTAAAAATTTTTGCTTAACCACATCACTATGGTAAGTCACCACAACAGGTATCTTCTTAGGAAGGAAAAGGCAAAAAAGCTCAATCAGTGGGTTAGGTCCATGAACATGAACAACATCATAATTTTTAATTTTCTTTCTTAGTTGAAAAAACAAAAAAGGAACCAGTGACTGGCCAAAGAGCTTTAAAATCTCAGCACTACGAGAGACCTTAACACCATTTATCATTTCGTCTGAATTCTTAAAAGAAGTGTTAGAGCAAAGGACTTCAATATCATGCCCATCTTCAGCAAGTCCTTCGCAAGTGTTCTTAACAACACTTTCTATTCCCCCATGAAATGGGTAGTAGTACTTACCAATGTGCAATATTCTCATATATGCTCCTAACTACCTTTCGGTTACTTGCACGACCAATATTAAAAAAAACACATATGCTTATTATATAGGAACTTGTCTATAAAATGAGCAAATCGAAAGAACTAAGTCACTAATATTACATAGAGCTTATGGAATATAATATGCAACTACAATATTGTGAAAACGAACCAAAAAACAATATATATTTACTTAAAATGCTTATTTCTTACTATCATTTGTATGGGACAAGTAACAAACTCTATCGCCAATATTGACTCTCAAAAAAAGATAAAGCTCACCTTTACTAATAACAAGAGAATTTTTGGCGCCTATCAACTATCAGAAGCAACTATTTACGATAAAGCACAAAAGAAAACGAGACCTTTCAGACAAGATCTCACAAATATCATTATTGGTAAGAACGACATTGTTATAGTAAGTGATAGTGTTAAAAATGGTAAATTAACAACAATAGACTATTTAAAACTTCCCCATAAGAAAGTTGGTAAGTCATATAAAGTGAAACCAAAGATATTATCTAAAGAACTTAGCGATAAGCTTCACAGTTTTCTTGATTACAAAATCGCAATCAAAAAAGATTCTCGTATAGAGCATTTGAAATGTAGAAGATTCAATAAAAAAGTAGTTTGCCATTTAACAATGGAGCAATAAAAAATATCCTAATATAAAGTTACTTTACCACTACCCTTTTCAACCTTTCCACATTCATGGGCCTCTATAGAAAATTTTTCTTTTAAATCTTCAAGTAAGTCCTGCTGAGCTTTAGGTATTGAAAATACAATCCCTGCTCCCATATTAAAGGTGTTATACATCTCACTACTATCGACAGGCATTGAAGAACATAATTCTGCATAACCGGGTGCCCACTGATTCTTATCTAAAGGATGATAGTGATAATCAAAACTACCATTCATTCTTGGAATATTCTGAATCCCACCACCGGTGATATGAGAAATACCTGAAATTTTTAAGTTATTGTCTAAGAGCTTAAAGATATCTTTAACGTAAATTCTAGTTGGAGTTAGCAATTGCTCTACAACTGAATTATCTGCCGAATCAAAAACCTTTCGAAGCAAACTATATCCATTGCTATGAAAACCACTGCTTGGAATACAGTACAACAAATCCCCTTCATTAATAAGAGAACCATCTATAACTTTTGTTTTATGAACTTCACCAATGGCAAAACCTGCGAGATCATACTCACCCTGCTGATATAAACCAGGCATTTCCGCAGTCTCTCCGCCAATCAGTGCACATTCTGACTGCATGCAACCTTCAACAACACCATCAACAATTTGTTCAGAGACCTCTACATCAAGCTTTCCCGTGGCAAGGTAGTCCATGAAAAACTGAGGCTTAGCACCGGTACAAATAATATCATTCACACACATGGCCACTAAATCAATACCAATCGTATTATGTATACCAAGCTTTTGTGCCATTAGTACTTTTGTTCCGACACCGTCTGTTCCAGCACTAATATACTTATCTCCCATTTCATAAAGACAAGCAAAACCACCAACACCACTCTTAACTCTGTTGTTATAAGTTCTTTTAACTTTATTTTTAATTCGAGAGACAAAGAGGTCACCTCTTTCTACATCAACGCCTGCACTACTATAAGTTAAGCTCATAATATTCCTAATGGTTAAAGTGTCTTTGACCAGTAAAGTACATATTTATATTATTTTCGTTAGCACAATCTATAACAAGGTTATCTTTTATAGATCCACCTGGCTGAATAATTGTTTTTAACTGATATTTCGCAGCAAGCTCCACATTATCAGGAAAAGGAAAGAAAGCGTCACTTGTTAAGTAAACATCACTAAATGAAGTTACTCCGTTCTCTTTTGCTTTACTAAAGGCCTGTTCTGTACTGATAAGTCTATTAGGATTACCCATCCCTGCACCAACTAAACTGAGTCCATCTTTAATTTTCTTAGTTAGGCATATAGCATTACTCTTTAGCCCTTTAGCACATATATTAGAAAAGATCGCCAAGTCTTTATCGATAGCAAGGTTTGAATTCGTTACTTCCTTAAACTCTTCCACCGATCGAGTATCAAGATCTTGGACTAGGAAGCCCCCAGTAATTGATTTAACTTGATAGAAATCAGAATTTTTAAACAACTCATTTGTATCAATAAGCCTTAAATTCTTTTTTAATTTTAAGATATTTAATGCTTCATCAGAAAATGCAGGAGCAA
>JAONMX010000100.1 GCA_028378565.1 Bacteriovoracaceae bacterium | reverse complement strand
AGGAACTTTCAAATATCTAAAGAAGAGTTTGCAAAATTTATGCTTTATCTGTCACCTTTTTATAAGCGCTTTGTGATCGCACAAGTCTGTATGGCCGCAAGGTGCGGGGAAGTTGCAGGGCTTCAAAAAAAGAATGTGGACTTTGAAAAAGGGATCGTCACCATTCGCGAGGTTATGGTATGGATCAGGTCTACACCCAAGGTATAGCCGTTTCCTAAAAATGGACAAGAGCGAGTTGTTCACATGAATAATTCTCTTCGCAAAATATTAAAAGATCAGATAGAGCTATCGCCACCTGATTCTCCTTTTGTTTTTGCCTATAAAAAGCCCGAAGGGGTTCGCTATAATAGCATCAACAAAGCGTACAATACGGGTTGGCAAAGATCGGGACTAACTCAGTTTTCTGGGACGCATATTGTACGTTACTTTGCGGCCCGTACAGCGAGAGAAATGTACGGCTCCCTTGAGCACGTTCAAGCGATCACAGGGCATAAAAGCTCAGCTTTAGCCGCTCACTACAGTGCAGGCGATAGTGCCAAGTTAAATCAAGAAGTAACAAAAGGCTTTGATTCTTTAGGATTTGCCGCTTAAACTAAACTTAAGTTTTTTCATTAGATCCTTGTTAGGGAAAGCCTCTTGTTGCAAGAAATTGTGACAGGAGGCTTTTTTTATTGCTCAAAGGTATGGGCAGGGCCAATTTCAACCGACTTAAGCTCAGGCATACAAGTCGTACCACCAGCACAAGCAGTGTTTTCATCATCTGATTCCATGATCACGCGATATTGAAAATAACGAGCATTGTTCATATAGATTCCATCGGCTCCAAAGTCGTCGAAGCGAATTGAAGGTGATTCAGTTTGAACGTCACCATCAAGTGAAAGTTCAGAACCAAAGCAAGCTTGAGGGATCACACAATTACTCGATATAGAGGAGTTGTTATAGAGTTCACTAAAGTATGTGAGATAGTTCCCGCCTGGGCCCTTCCAACCAAAACCATCTTCTGAATTTTGGTCAGTGCAGTCAGCAGAGGCGCAAGAACGCACTTGGTACTTTATGCGATTGGCGCCTCGGCGGTAGAGTTGGAGAACTTCGTCCGGCAAGAGAGCTCTCCTCCAAACTGCTGTTTCATCAATAACTCCATTAAAGAAAGTATAGGTTGCATCTCCACCAGGACCTGTCCCAGTTGCATTTTGATATGCTCCAATTAAAACCAAATTAGTTTGTTGTAGGTCCGTCCCATTACCTGCTAAAATATTAGTATTTATATCTTCAATACCATCAATATATATTTTAAGAACTTCATCTCGGTCAATAACAACTGCGATATGATGAAAAAGACCGTCATTTACTACAACCGAAGAATTGTATGTGGCAACACCACCTGCCCAATGTATAAGAAAGTTTACCTGACCATCATTTGGTGAACCAATACCCAGACTCCACCTTCCATAGTCACTAGCATATCTGGATTTTCCAATAATTGTTCCAACATCAGCTGTAGTCGAAATCCATGTTGAAATTGTAAAGTCATTTGTACGAATATTAAGAGAATCATTATTACCTAAATTAATGTAATCATTTGCCCCATCAAGATTTATACCTTGAGCAAATTTGCTTTTTGAATAAGCTATCGTATTTGTTCCATCAACATCTTTTGCTGCGCCATGATTTGTGTGCCCGGAGGCATCTGAAATAACAGTATCGTCTGCAATAGTTCCCTGGCTACCATTCATATGCCAAAGCCCCACAATGCCATCCATCAAAGCATCACTATACAAATTAGAATAGTCTGCTGAACTCTCACTATTGGCAGCCCCTCCACCATCAGGAAGTTCTTTACCAAAAGGAAGTGTCGTGATCCAATCTAAGTTTGTCCAAGAAGAGTTTGTGCTTTGCGAGTCTATAATTCGTGATTGCATTTCTCCTGCGTATTTTGCGGATTGACGGGAGTAAATAAGTGCTACCTCATCGGCTGTGAGTGGGGTATTCCAAAACGCAACATCGTCAATCACTCCATCCAAGTAGTGAGACAGATCATTACCTCCTATTTCAACAGCAATAGCTTTGCTAGTGATGGTATGTCCAGAAGAAGACCCGTCAAATGCACCGTTTAAATAAAGCGTGATTGTTCCAGAAGAGTAGGTCACCAAAAGATGATTCCAGGTGTTGGCAATAATGGTTCCAGTGCCATTGTATCCGCCGGTAGAACTAAGAAAACTTAAATATTGCGAGGCTTGTATCCTCAACTGATATTGATAGCCAGACGCGTTGTTTCGTTTCCCGAAAATTGAAATAAAGGCGCCAACCAAAGTGCGAGGATAAACCCAGGCACTAATGGTAAAATTGTTTGTTAAATCAAGGTCCGGTTTGTTGCCGATAGTCACTAAATCTCCGGCGCCATCAAAAGTTCCTGCATAGGTTCCAATTTTCGCACTACTTGTGGTTGTTGCATCACCAACCCTAACTCCGTGGTTGCTTCCCTTTGAGTCCACAGCTTCATTCGCTGTTCCATTCCAGCTGGCTTCATCCATCTTCCAATAGCTCACCAAGTTATCCCACTGAGGAGTCCAACTCTCGTCAAGCTCAGCATTGTTGGTTGTTGTATTTAATGTGAGGACACCACTTTGATAAGCAGTTCCCGTATGACTCCCACCACCAAAGCCTGTGGCTGAGTTATCATCATCCGTTTGATCTACAGTAATTGTTTGAGTCGTATCATCTGTGTCTATGCAAACCCCGTTAACCGAATTAGGAGCGTTAAAGCAATAAGGATCGTCTGTTCTTGTAAGTTCACCAAGTGGGTTACAGGAAGCCATGAACACTGCCAAAGTGCCTGTTAAGAATACGTTAAACTTTGTCTTAAAAGTGTATCTCATAAGTCAAACCCCACACCTAAAATTATACCAAAATCCTTTGTGGTTTGATCAGCATTTTCTAAACTTAAATCTAAGTTCTTAAAATTTATACCACTTTCAACAGTGCCCCAAGCCCTTTTGTAGGATAAGCCAAGACCTGTCTGCCAATAAATAGAGGTTTTTGTGTTTACCGTGCCACTTGAACTTAATGCTGATCCAAGAGCAGCATCAAAATAAGCACTTAATGATTTATGATTTAAGATTCTGTGCCTTGAATACAGCTCAAGACTTGGAACTAGTAGCGACTCAATACCAAGGTCAGAGCCGCTTGAAGCCGCTAGAATTTGTTCTCTATCAATTCCAAGAGCTGCGCTTAAAAAATGTTCTTTTGCTTCTCCGTAATGATACGAACCGCTGAGATATAGTTTTGAATACATTTGGCTTGGATCACTTAAGGTTTTATTATCAGAAACTTCAAAATTGTAACTCATGACTTTTAAGCCAAGAGATGTTCTCCACGTGCCCGTATCATCCCATCTTTGTTGCCAATCGAGGTTGAGCCCATAACCAAGGTTTGATAGAGCTGTGGCGCTACTTCCTGCTATAGTAGAATCAATTCTTCTATAGCCAAGCACTGGGCTTAGACGAAGATAGGTTTGCTTTGCCCAAGACTCCTCTGCTGGCAGCCGATCTTTAGTTTCAGTGGAAGGTACTGTAAGTTGTTCTGGTGCTTCAGGCACTTTTGCAAGACTTTGATCTGGGTTTAAAGTTTCACCTAATTCGATACTTTGTCCGACAATAATAATATTTGGATTTTTAATCTGTGGGTTGAAGCTTATAAGTTTGCTTAAAGATCCATTTTGACCATAAACTCTGCCCTCAAAATTTCTGTGAGCAATGGTAGATAAAGTGTCGCCTTGTTTTAACACATAGCTCGCCGCAAGCGTTGTATGCACAACGGAAAACGAGCAAAAAATGGGCACGACCTTTCTAAACAAATTCATACCTTCATATATAACGGCTAATCTGAGCTAAAACTAAAATCAGCAGCTTAGGTTTTTATTATAAGGCTATTTTTGCCTTCTTGTTAAGCATAAATATTGATATTGTCCCATTACT
>JAONMX010000010.1 GCA_028378565.1 Bacteriovoracaceae bacterium | reverse complement strand
CTATTAGATACGTTAATTCCAGAAGCATATATGAGTACAGTATATACTTGTTTACTTGATGGAACAGCGGCAGAACATGGTGCTCGAATGAGTGCAATGGATAGTGCGGTTACAAACTGTAAAGATGCAATTAAATCACAAACATTAAAAATGAATAAATTGAGACAAGCAGCAATTACAACTGAGTTAATCGAAGTTGTTTCTGGTGCTGAATCTCTTAAAGGTTAAGGAGACTAGCAATGTCTAATACGAACTCAGGAATTATTAAACAAGTTATGGGGCCTGTTGTAGATGTGGAATTTCCAACAGGAAATATTCCAGAAATTTACACAGCTCTAAGAGTAACGAATAAAGTTATTGATGATAAAGAAGGGAACTTAGTTCTTGAGGTATCTCAGCATTTAGGTGACAACGTTGTAAGAACAATTGCAATGGATGGTACTGAAGGTCTATATAGAGGACAAGATGTTAAGAGTACTGGAGCACCTATTCAAGCTCCTGTTGGTAAGAATGTTCTTGGAAGAATTATTAATGTTATTGGTGATCCTATTGATGAAAGAGGGCCTGTTGAATGTGATAAGACTTATTCGATTCACAGAGAGGCTCCTTCTTTTGAGCGCCAATCAACTTCAAAAGAAGCTTTCTATACTGGTATTAAAGTTATCGACCTACTTGCTCCTTACCTTAAGGGTGGAAAGATTGGTCTATTTGGTGGTGCTGGTGTTGGTAAGACCGTTTTAATTATGGAACTTATTAACAACATTGCTACTCAACACGGTGGATTCTCAGTTTTTGCAGGTGTTGGTGAAAGAACTCGTGAAGGTAACGACCTTTACGAAGAGATGAAAGAGTCTGGAGTTATTGATAAGACTGCACTGGTTTATGGTCAGATGAATGAGCCACCAGGTGCTAGAGCAAGAGTTGCACTAACAGGTCTTTCTGTTGCTGAATACTTTAGAGATGAAGAGAAACAAGACGTTCTTTTCTTTGTAGATAATATTTTTAGATTTACTCAAGCTGGTTCAGAAGTATCTGCACTTCTTGGTCGTATTCCTTCTGCTGTTGGTTACCAACCAACTCTTGGTACAGAAATGGGTGCTATGCAAGAGCGTATTACTTCAACAAGTGATGGATCAATTACTTCTATTCAAGCAGTTTATGTTCCTGCGGATGATTATACTGACCCTGCTCCAGCTACAACATTTGCTCACTTGGATGCAACAACTGAACTTTCAAGACAAATTTCAGAACTTGGAATTTACCCAGCGGTTGACCCTCTAACTTCTTCATCAACAATTCTAACACCTGAAATTGTTGGAGATGAGCATTATGGTATTGCAAGAAAGGTTCAGGAAATTCTTCAACGATACAAAGAACTTCAAGATATTATCGCAATTCTTGGTATGGATGAATTATCTGAAGAAGATAAGACTGTTGTTGCAAGAGCAAGAAGAGTACAGAAATTCCTTTCTCAACCATTCTTTGTAGCTCAACAGTTTACAGGTTTGGAAGGTCAATTTGTTAAGATCGAAGATACTATTGAAGCTTTCAAAGCAATCCTTGCTGGTGAATGTGATGATATTCCTGAGCAAGCATTCTACCTAGTTGGTGGACTTGATATGGTTAAAGAAAAAGCTAAGAAGATTCAAGAAGGTAACTAATAAAGGTTAAATTATGAACCAATTTACAGTAGATGTATTAACTCCGAATAAAGTAATAGCAAGAGATGTCCCTGCGGTATCTCTTATTATTCCAACTGTTCGAGGTCAAATTAATGTACTTCCTGATCATACTCATATTGTATCAAGACTAGCTACTGGCCACTTAACTGCGTTTGGTGGAGCTGGTGATAACGATAGAAGTTTTACTGTTTCGTACGGTATTTGTAAGGTTGTTGGGAATAAAGTTTCCATTCTTTGTAATACTTGTGAAGAAGATCATGAAATTGATGCTGAAAGAGCACAACTAGCTCTTGATAATGCGAATAGCGTATTAAAAGGGTCAGAAAACCTCACAGACGATGATATTGAAAAATATCAAAGAAAAGCTGAAAGAGCACAAATTCGTCTTCAAATTGCAAAACGTTTTAAAAAGTAATCGACCTTTTGGTCACTAAATAGACTGAGTACTCACAGCTGGGTACTCAGTTTTTTCTCACTGAATAGTCACAAAAATCATAAAAGCTCAAATGACTCACCAAAATCGATAGGCAACGATGTCCTAAGTATTGATTCTTATAGAGAAACAAACGAAAATTAAACGTAACAACAGGAAGTTATGTTTAAAAAATTAGGTTTCATTGCCATTTATATTTCGCTAGTGGGTCTGTCTGTCTTTAGTGCACAGAAGGGTGGCGAACTATTAAGTTTTGAAAAATATAATCTGTCTTCAAAGAAAGTAACAAGAATAGAATTACCAAAACTTAACCTAAGCTTTGAATTAAAAGAAAACAAAAAAATAATTAAAAAAGAAGTTAAAAAAATTGCTGTTCGTAAAGAAACAATTAGAAAAGTAGAAGAGCTAGTTGCAAAAGATGTAGTAAGCCTTTCATTTAGTGCAATTGAAAATGAATACGAAATTGAATCTGTTGATATGCAAATAGAAACAGATGATGAGAAGACTACCTACAATCAAAAAGTAATTGAATTGGAAGAAGTAAGTGATCCAAATTCAAATATAGAAATAACAAAAGTATACGCAATAAATATTGAAGAAGTAGAAGTGACATCACTTCTTGCACTCTATAAAGAAGACTGGTTAAAGCTTAAAGATGTCTATGTTGCAGATGCACCGAAAATTCCTTCACCAGAAGAATTTAAAAATGATGAAGACTTAAGTGAAATTCTTGCCAAGACAAAACAAAAAAATAATATCAAAAACGAAAATGATGAGATCGTTTTCTTTGATTATGAGGGAGCGAAAGCTTCCGAGCATCCGGAAGTATTAAAAAAGAGAGCTGAAGTAAAACTCAAAGAAGAAGCTTTAGCGAACTTAAGTGATGAAACTTTAAAAGAGTTTGAAAACATAAAGAAAGTTAACACAGGAAATACTAACCCAGAGAGTAATCTGTCACAAATCGTAAACGTTAAGCTTTCTTCAAATGTACAGAAAGTCATTAATAGAGAAATGAATCAAGCGACAGAAAGTAGACAAACATACAATTCACCAGCGGTTACAGATAATGATGAAAGTCGATCTTCGTTTGTTGGAGATAATGCAGCTATAACGGTACGGGAAGTTAAGTTTGGTTCTGGAGCACAAGGTAAAGTTTATAACTACCAAATGATACCAAGCTATAATAAAAACGAAACTTTTTACTCTGATACAGATGGTGTAATGAGTATTCAAAATGAAAACTATAAAACTGGATCTTTAATTACAGGTACATTGATTAAAAGAAACTATGTACGTACTAGAGTAAATATTCATATGGATACTCACGGTATCGTTGTTCCAATGTTCGCTCATGAAGAATTACAAAAGTATTTAGATAAGAATGAGTTAGAAGGTTACGGTGGATTTCTATTAGTAAATACTATGGATAATATTGATGATCTCGATATTGATAATAGATATGAACATAGAGTTTTTCTAAATAGTAAGTTTGAAGTTGTCTCTAGAGATAATGAATATTCATTCATTATGTTTATGGGTGTTGAGCCAGGTAACTCTACAGTTTCAGGAATCACATTAGAAGGTGAGCAATTTAATAAAATAATATTAATTACACCTGATGAGATTACTTATGATGAGGTTAAATTAGTTGGTTCGAGTGTTGAAGACATTAAGCTTTGGCAATTCCAGACGATGGCTTCTGTTTTATCTGAGTTAGATATTGAAGGCAAAGAAGCTTCATATTTTAATACTAAGAATTTTGTAGAAAAAAGAAATATCAATACATATTCAACTAAGGTTCCTGTAAGAGATATTTCAATGAGAAAATACCATGAATTAACTCACATGGAATCAAGCATTTTCATTGGTCATAATGAAGTAAATGAAATAGAAATACCAAGTGCTGAGTTTATAACAGAGATTCTTGAGACCTTTGGACAGAGCTCACTGGATAGGAACTGCTTATTGCAGGTTAACTTTAGTGATGTGATAAAAAGTGTTCAAATTGAAAGTGAAACTCAGTATGGTGCCAATAATATTGAGAACCTATTCTTAGACTCCGATGGGCGTATGGGAATAGAGGCAAATCCTAGTAGTAAGAAGCTGTTTATTTCTGGTATGGACCAGGGAATAGTTTCTATGAAAATTTCTTATATAAATGGAAAGTCTGAAGTAGTAAAAAGTTTTTGTAGCCCAGGAACTTATTTAGTAGAGCAGCTCTGATTTCTAACTAGTTTCGGCCAATTTTTTGGATAACGTCTTCGTAAATTCTTATTTGAAACTTTGAGATATTTTCTCTTTGATAATTGATTACGAGATATAAAAATACTTCCTTTGCTGGCAGTTTTATACCTTTTACGAAAGTGATTATTAAGTATTTTAATATCAGGTTGTTGCTTCTTAAGTACTCTTAAAAAATATTTAATATTTACATTACACCTTGAAACATAAGCGTGGAGTTTTGTTTTCTGAGGCTTTGGAACATTATAAAAATGATCCTTATAGGCCAATGCATGAACAAGTGCTAAATAACTTGCATAGAAATTTTTACTAGCAAAACCAAAATTTGGATTATCATAAGAATCAATGACTTCTGAAATAGATGGCCAATTTTTAATACGCTTTTTCTTTCTCATCTTTCTAACAGCTTTTAAGATTAGACCGGTACCGTTATTATAGGCACTAACAGCAAGGTCCCAGCGTTTAAGTATCTTCTTATTTTGTGCAAGTAAGTGAAGAGCTCCAACTGTGCTTATGTATGGGTTTGTTCGTTGATCAGCATAACGATCAACACGCATAAAGTGTCTTCCTATATGTCGCATAAATTGCCAAGGTCCTGTTGCCCCAACTTTACTTTTTGCATGAAGGTTAAAAGAAGACTCTAGAAAAGGAATGGCAAGAAGCTCACGTGGCATCTCAAAATAATCAATAATATCAAAAAAGGTAGACTCAAAAGTTGCGAAATTTGTTATACCATTTTGAATATTGTCCTTTTGACCAGTTTGAGCTCTGAGGTTCGAACTCAATTTGCGAAACAACTGTTTCCTTTTTTTCTTAGAACTTGGAATAGAAATATTTGCATCTTTAAGAGCATTCAATATTTGTTTTTCAATATGGCCTTGTAGGTTCTTTTTAATTGCGAGATTATTAAAGGCCTTTCGGTACGCTTTGACATGATCAAGTGCCATTTTATTTTGAAGACTAAATTTAGTGTACTTATTTAAAACGCTTTTACTTAGGTTTGTGAAATCTAGAACTTCATAAATAATCTTTAAATTTTTCTTGTCATGAAAAACACTATTATTACTATTGTATTGAGTATAGATACTAAACCAGAACTCAACATTATCCAGCAGTCCATCAGGAACAGAAAAGTCTTTGGACACTTTATTCTTAGTATCTTTCTGATACTCAGTAAATAATTGGGTATGATTAACAAATTCAACTTTTACATTTTTGGGTTTATTGAGGGGATCAAATATTGTTCCCAAGTTCTTTGTATAAGAGTCAGCGTAACAACTAATTGAAAAGAAAATGAGCAATAATTTAATCAAGATTCCCACTCGTGATTCCTGAAAACTTCCATTGTTCGTTTATAGCCTAAGGTAACAAGACGGCTCATTTTATCGGGATTAAGACTAAAACTATTTTGAAAAAATAAACGATAATTTTCATGTTTCGGATAAATATCAATAAAATGAATATTTGGGTTATGATTTAGTTTACGTTCTAAAATACTAACAAGTTTCTTACGGTGTTCGTTACTAAACTTATTGGACTTCATATAATCATTAACAGTGTTGATGATATCAACATTATTTGCTTTGCGAGCTCTACTTTCTACAATCTTTTTTTGAATCATTAAATAAATTGCTTGAGTGGATATTGCAGGAAGACCATAGTTTACTAAACTGCCTATTTCATCATGATAATGATAAGGAGTATGTGTCCAACTAGAAATAATGAAGTCACATCTGTTATCAACAGCAACATGGGTTGAAAGAGTTTCTCGTATTTCTCCATCAATATAGTAATCAACTTGATTGGTTACAGGGTTCTTTATGGGATAAGGGCTATAAAAGGGGGGCACAGACATACTTGCAGCCACTGAGTCTGATACCGGGATGTCTGTATAGTAACTAGCAGTGCTATCATGATGCGGGCTAGGATATTTGTACTTACTAAAAATACATTTTCTAGAATGATCTAGTTGTGTAGCAACAATAAATAAATCAGCTAAATAATCTTTAAAATCATTTGATAAAATAATTTCGTCAGTAATGTACTTATTTAGTCCACTAGTAGAAAATAAACCGTTAAATCTGAGAAATGGCCCAAGAAAACCTTTAATAATTGCAGGAAATTCATCAAAAGGATCATAAAAGCCACCTCTAACGGGACTTTTCATGGGCTTTTTAAGACTTAACATATCTTTATAATTAATCGGTCGAACCTTGGCACCTTTAGCACCTAGATGGGATTCTATAATATCCATTGGACGAAGACCTGAAGCAAAATAAAGAGATATCAGAGCACCAGCACTAGAGCCAACATAGGTACCAATTTCAAGTGATGAAGCTTCTGAAGTATTATTTTTTAAGGTAAATCCTAGCTCTTCAATGGCCAAGGCCACTCCCAGATGCCAAGCTGCGGCCTTTACGACGCCACCCGACATAACAAGTGCAACTTTTTTACTTTTAAAGTTATTGAGTTCTACTCTTTGCATAAGTAAAATTATAAGAGAAACAATAGTTTAAGGCTATGAGTATTCACCTTTTTTTAAATTATCAAGGAGGATAAATGATGGAAAATGGTACATGGATGAGTATTCTTGAATACGCATCTTATAGAAAAATATCAATATCAACGATTAGAAGATACATAAAGGCTGATCAGGTAAAACATAGAAAACTTGATGGTAAGTATGAAATATTTGTAAATGAACTTAATTTAAAGAAAAAAGAAGTTAAGGATGAAAGACAATTCTTACAATTGAAATTAGAAAATAAGAAACTCGAAGAAAAAATAAAAATACTAACCGAAGAAAATGAAGATCTAAGAATGTTAGTCAATATTTATGAGTCTAATAAAGTGAATAAAACAAATATCAATCCACCAGAAATTCCTGCAAGTAATTGAGGCAAAATTGAAACAAATAATATTCTTAATAATATCCATTCTTAGTATTAACTCATACTCACAAGCAAGTTTGAGAAATTGTATGTTACTTCCAGCAAACGATAGTGTGGGAGGAGCAATATCATTTAAGGTCTTTCAAGATGTTGAAAACTTTTTAAAATCTAGCGAGTGGTGTTATTACAAATCAAACAGTGAGATATTAAATATCTTTGCAAACTATAAAAAAAATATCAATAGTATGCTTGAAAACGATAAAGTTTTAAAAGTTGTTTCAGAAAAAACAAACTCAGGTTCGCTAATAAAAATTGATATTGTTAATCAGATGAAAGGGGTAGAGGTTGAGCTTAAAATTATAGGTGCCAACGGATCTGACCTTTTATTTAAAGAAAAAACAAGACTTACAACAGATGAGCCAACACTAATTTCACAAACAGTTAAAAACTGGCTAACAAAATATGAATCTTCTATTCCTTACGATGCAAGAATAATTGGCGTTCTCGGTAATCAATTTACAGTAGATATGGGAACAGAAGGTGGAATATTTCCTAATTCTGAAGTTGTCATATTGAGACCAACGAGGAAGAGGAGACACCCATTATTAAAAGAGATTGTGGATTGGGAAACTGAAAAAATAGGATCAGGAAAAATTATATTTAGTAATAAAAAACAAGCCCAAGGTAATATGCTTCAGTATGATACGAGAAAAAAGCTTGCTGCAAATGATTGGGTACTTGTTAGTCAAAAAGATAAAAACTCAGTAGTAAAAAATATAAATTATGAAGAGGGTGAAAAATATAAGTTTGGAAAAGTGGGGACAATTTCTTTTAAGCTAGGTATTGGTAAAGGATCAACAACAAATACTCAGACAACCACTAGAAAGATTGGTGGTACACTTTTTGATTTAGATTTGAGAGGCCTTATATGGATCACCAGAAATTATTGGACTGAATTAGAACTAGGTAAAGGAATAGGAAGTTATTCAAAAAAAGAAGGAACAATTACGAATAGTTCGTACTCTATTTCCCAATCAGATTTTAAAGTAAAAGTTGGTTATAAATATCTTCCACTTGGATTCTTTTATGGGCCACAAGTAGATGGTTATGTAGGATATGCATCAAAAACAAATGGCTTAGATACTAATACATCCGATGGATTTACAGAGACGAGCTTTAAAGGGATTTTATTAGGCGCTAAAGGAAGTTTACCAATTCAAAATTTGATCAGAGTATATTTAGACTTCTCATTTATGTTTAGTCCAGGGTATGGAGAAGAAACACAAATTTATGGTGAAGCCGATTCAACTTCAAATTATGAAATAGAAATTGGTGGTAATTATCTTTATAGTCCAAATATGACGATTGACGGTGCCTTAAATTTTGATAATAGTTCAGCAAAGTTTATTGGACCTGTTAGATCATATAAGGTTAATGGGACCGCCCTTAAGGTTGGAGCTACATTTACATTCTAATTATTATTCGGGGGAGTTAATGAATAGAATTTCAGAGCTTGAAAAATTAATCAAGCATCATAAATCGTTATATTATAGTGGAAGGCCAGAGATATCAGATACCAAGTATGATGCATACGAAGATGAGTTGAGGGCTTTAGATCCAGAAAATAAAACCTTAGAGCTAATCGGTTCTAAGGTGTCAAGTTCAGATAAAGTTAAGCATGATTCAAAAATGCTAAGTCTCAATAAAACATACAAAATTGAAGATCTTATTAGTTGGGTAGGCGATAAAAAAGTCATCAGCACTTACAAAATTGATGGTGTAAGCTGTTCTATAATATATGACAAAAGAAAAATAGAGATCGCCAAAACTCGTGGTGATGGTACTTTTGGAGAAAATATAACTTCTAAAGTTATATGGCTTGATAGTGTTCCGGGTATGGTTGATATTGAAAATAAAATTGAAGTAAGAGGTGAACTTTACTGTACAGAAGAAAGTTTCTTTAAGTTAAGTGACGAAATGACGGCCAGAGGACTTGAGAAACCAACATCACAACGTAATATTGTAGCAGGTCTCATTGGACGAAAGTCTGATGGTGATTTATGTAAATATTTAACGTTCAAGGCATTTGATTTAATTACTGAAAAGCTTGAATTTAAAACAGAAATGGAAAAAAAGGAAAAGTTACGATCACTAAACTTTGATACTCCAAGCCTAGAACTTCATAAAGATAGAAAGTCGATTGAACGAGTGTTAGAAGAAACAAAAGAGTTTATGGCCGAAGGTGATTATCAAATAGATGGGATAGTCTTTAGTTATAATGAATTATCCCTTCATGAAGAATTGGGAAGTACGGCCCATCATCCACGATATAAAATGGCATTCAAGTTTCAGGGTGAGTCTAAAGAGACAGTGATTAATGATATTGTATGGAATGTTAGTCGAAATGGAACTCTCACACCGGTTGGGAATGTGAAACCGGTTGATTTGAGTGGTGCAAAAATATCAAGAGTGACTCTGCATAATTATGGTCTGGTAAAACAGTATAACTTAAAAAAAGGTGATCTTATCGAAATTGTGAGATCAGGAGAAGTTATACCTAAGTTTATTCAAGTCATAAAAGAATCTAATAATGATTTTGAAATACCTGTGAAGTGTCCATCATGTGGTGAAAAAATCAAGGTTGTTGATATAAGACTAAAGTGTGAAAACGGTGAATGTCCAGCTCAGATAAAAGAAGAGATTCTAAACTTTGTTGTTAAGATTGGAATAGATGATATTTCATCAAAAAGAATTGATGAAATGCTTAGCAAGAAAATAATAAAAAGAATTCCAGACTTATATAGAAAAACGAAAGCGGATTTTATGAGTTTAGATAAAGTTAAGGATAAATTAGCTGATAAGTTTATAGAAGCAATAAATAATTCTAAAAATGTTGATATTACAACATTTTTAAGTGCTCTTGGTATAAGTGGTGGTGCCTATAATAAATGTGAAAAAGTAGTTAATTCAGGAATTGATACCGTTGAAAAAGTACAAAGCTTAACAAAAGACCAATTGTTAAGCATCGAAGGTTTTGCAGAAAAAAGTGCAATAGAATATTTAAAAAGCTTGAAGGATAAAAAAGAACTTATAGAAGAACTTGAAAGTGTAGGTTTTTCATTTAAGAAAAAAAATATAACAGAGACTATGCTAACAAAAAAGAAAGTCTGTATTACTGGTAGTCTATCGATGAAAAGAAATGACATTGAGAAAATACTAAGAGATGCAGGTGCAATAATGGTTAGCTCTGTTACAAAAAACACAGACTACTTGTTAACAAATGATACCGAAAGTAATTCATCAAAGTTTAAAAAAGCTCAGACTCTTAGTATTCCAATTATTAATGAAAAGAAATTAATGGAATTACTAGGAGAGCCATTTGAAGAAACCTAAAGAAACACTAAGATGTCAAAACTGTTCTCATGAAGTACATAAGTGGATTGGCAAGTGTCCAAGTTGTAATGAATGGAATAGCTTTATGAAATTCTCTGTGAAAGAATCAGAAAATAAAATTAAAGAAAGCCTATCAAAACTAAAAACC
This sequence comes from Bacteriovoracaceae bacterium, assembly GCA_028378565.1. Taxonomy (GTDB): domain Bacteria; phylum Bdellovibrionota; class Bacteriovoracia; order Bacteriovoracales; family Bacteriovoracaceae; genus JAAEST01. The sequence continues at coordinate 32,989 of JAONMX010000010.1, read as the reverse complement.
CTCGCGGAATTCAACCCTGAAAGTGAACAACGTATAAACTCCGGATGTGTAGAGTTCGATAGAGTTATGGGTGGGGGAATTGTACAGGGTTCAATAACTCTTTTTTCTGGCATGCCGGGTGTTGGTAAATCTACCTATATACTAAAACTTTTAGAAAATTTTATTATAGGTACTAAAACACCAATTCTGTATATATCAGGTGAAGAGACTTCCAATCAAGTAATGTCTCGTGCAAAGAGGCTTGGTCTTGAGTCCAATGACATATATTTTGCAAATGAAAAGAGTTACAAAAAAATTAAGGACATCTGCATTACATTAAAACCTAAAATATTAATTGTAGATAGTATTCAAACGACAATAAGTGATGAAGTGATGGGGGCTGCTGGATCAGTCTCGCAGATAAAACAAATAACTTATGATTTGATGAATTTAAGTAGAGAATTATCTCTTGGAACAATTGTTATTGGGCATGTTACAAAAGACGGTTCTGTGGCAGGGCCAAAACATCTTGAGCATATGGTTGATACCGTTCTTTATTTTGATAAGGGTGAAGAAGAGCAAGAAAGAATATTAAGATCTGTTAAAAATAGATATGGTTCTACTGATGAGATTGCTCAATATAAAATGACAAGCAAAGGTCTAGAAGTTGATAAAGGCAATAAAGAGATACTGGAAAGAGATGATGCTTTTGGTTACTCATACACAACAATAACAAGTGGCAAGAGAAATATTTTAGTTGAAACACAGGCCTTAACCGTTGAAAATAAATTTGGGGTTGGAAGAAGGATTACTCAAGGATTAGATAGTAGTCGTTTAAATATGATTATAGCTGTAATTGAAAAATACTTAAATATACCACTTTCATATAATGACATTTATATAAATATTACGGGAAATATTCCACGTAAGGAACACACGACTGATTTAAGTGTGGTTGCTAGTATTCTTAGTTCTTATTACAAAAAGAAGATAATCCCAGATTCAATATTTGTAGGCGAAATAGGTTTAACTGGAGACGTAAATCAATTAAAAAATACAAAATCAAATAGCTATAGAGCTGCAAAGGTAAGTAATATAAAAAATCTACTTGATTACTTAATGTAGAGCTTGTTTATAAAACTATCCCATAATTCACTTTTCGAATTTGTGTATGCCATGAGGCTTGAAGAAGGCTCAAAACATTTATCTTCTTTCCAAAGCTTATTAATATCTTCAAATTTAAGGGTGTTTGAACCAATCGCTGCAGCAAGAGCGGCACCATATGCAGTTGTTTCAATAACGGATGGTCGTATTACTTTACACCCTGAAAATGTTGCTTGAAGATTCATAAGTAAATCATTAACAACGGCTCCACCATCTACTCTGATTTCATCAATATTAACTCCACTATCTACTCGCATTGCATTTAGTAAGTCATTAATTGAAAGCGCTATACCTTCAAGGCAAGCATGAGAAATTTCAGCCTTTCCACTATCTCTTGAGAGTCCAATGATTGCAGCTTTGCCATCAGGGATCCAGTGGGGACTTCCAAGACCACTAAAGAAAGGAAGGAATAAAATATTTTTAACACTATCCAGTGATGAAATACTCTTCGCAAGAGATTCTATTTCTGAACTATCTTTAATAAAGTTTAAGTTATCTCTAATCCACTGAACTGCTGCACCGGCAATGAAGCAACTTCCCTCTAGAGCATATACAGCTTTTCCTTTATATTGATAGGCAACCGTCGTGAGCAAACCACTTTTACTATATTGAATTTCATTGCCAATATTTAATAACATGAAGCTTCCAGTACCATAAGTACATTTGATAGAACCTTTTTCATGGCCAGCTTGTCCAAAAAGAGCAGACTGTTGGTCTCCAAGAATTCCAGTAATCGGAATACCATCAGGTAAGAAGCTTAAACCTTCTGTTATTCCAAAATCAGCAAAGCTATCTGTGATTGTTGGAAGAGTTGTGCGAGGAATCTCAAACAGATTTAAAAGCTCATCATCCCAGTCTGTCTTTTTAAGATCCATAAGTAATGTTCTACTCGCATTAGAAGGTTCTGTTTTAAAAGACTTATTTCCAGACAGTTTAAAAAGTAGAAAAGTATCAATAGTGCCAAACTTTAGATTTCCTTCACTGAGGGCATCTTTAACAGATTGAACATGTGTTAAAAACCAGTTCATTTTTGTAGCACTAAAATATGGGTCGATTGGTAATCCTGTTTTGGTCTTAACCATGTCTTCATTCGACTTTAGGCTTTGGCAGAAATCACTCGTTCGCTTATCCTGCCATACAATTGCATTGGTTAAAGCTTCTCCATCATCATTGAAAGCACAGGTTGTTTCTCTTTGATTAGTTATGCCAATGGATAGGATATTGCTTCGATTGATATTATTTTTGGAGAGCAATGTTTTAATTGTATATTTAACGGTGTCCCAAATTTCATTGAGATTGTGTTCAACCAATCCTGGTGATGGGTATATTTGTGGAAACTCTTTATTTACTTTATCTACAAATTCTAGAGTTTCACTATTAATTAAAGCTGCCGTCGTACCAGTGGTACCCTGATCAATGGCTAAAATAAATTTCATATTGGCTCCTAACGCATTTCAATTTCTGTAGATGTTGGGGCTGAGATAATTGTCACGAGTGCGGTCCATCTTTTGGCCATACCACCATTAAAACCTCTAATCATGATAAAACTCAAGCTCATTACAACAAGTAATAAGAATATAAACTCAATGAAAGATTGACCAGACTCGTCGGATAGATTATGTTTCCTATCAAAGCGTTGTTTGTTTAGATGCACTTTTATCTCACTATATTTAAGTTTCTATATCTATTATAATTGGAAACAGAAATGAGGAAAGATAAGAAATGAAAAAATATATTCCAGTTGTATGCTTGATTACAGTACTAGGTTTTTACTTAGTTTTAAATAGTAATAACTACATGAATGTAGGTAATGCTGGCTTCACAAGCGTAAAGAAACAAGTTTATACTCATTATGAGTCTGTTATAAAAGATCTTAGCGGTGAAGATGCGTACGGTAAAAAAGTCTCTGTTCCTGCAAAACTACCAAAGGTTTTAATCGTAAATTTCTGGGCTTCTTGGTGTACTCCATGTCTTGAGGAATTCCCTTCGCTCGTTAATTTTACAAAGAAGTATAAATCTAAAGACGTCATGGTTTTAGGAATTAATACAGACGATAAAGAAAATCTAAAAGATGTTAGAAAAGCTAATAGAAAACATTCTTTAAACTTTGATTCCATCTTAGATCAAAGTGGAGATATTCTAGATAAGTTTAAGATCAACAGAATTCCAGTTACGATTGTTTACATCAATGGAAAAGTGCATGAGGTTTCTAATGGAGCTAAAGACTTTGAGGCCGAAGAGTTTACATCGTTAGTTAAAAAATCTATTGAATAATTAAGTTATTACATTCGCCCTGATTTACAAGGGTTGCATTAGCAGCTTTCATTAAACATTCATTTGCATATGTTTGAGTGGCCGGCATTTGTTGAGTACATAATTGTTCAGCTGGACATTCTGGCATAGGTGGCTGTCCACAGACATAGCCGCTATCTTCATCACAAGAAGTAGAATTAGTGTTGCTACAAGTTCCTATTGTGTATTTTACATTGAAACACTTAGCGATACAGTCGTTATCATATGTCTTTCCGTCTTCACCACAAACAGGAAAGTATTGGAAAGTACAAGAGCAGCCAAGTGAATTAAGCTGATCAGTCGTTGCAAAGCTAGACCTAGTTTTTCCAGATTGTTGTCCACATCCGATTATAAATAATAATGTAATTAAACTAATTAATCTCATGCTTACTGATCGGAAAAAGCTCTAAAAAACTTGATTAGTTAAGCTTTGTTGAGAAATTTCGGCCCCAATTATAGGTGATATGATCTAAAGAAGGACAGTTGAATACAGAAAAACGAGCACTTAGGCCAACCTTGATAGCACCTTGATTATAAAGACCAAGAGAATGTGCTGCATTTAAAGTAATCGATGACCAGAGTTGACTCATATTCATACCATAATTTGGAGCAGCGATACTCGCAATCATAAGAACATTATCCCAATGGCAACTTCCAGGATTGTAGTCACTTCCGATTGCAACCTTAGCCCCAGCTTCTAAAAATGCTTTAGCATTGGCCTGTGGCTTACCTAGAAAAAAACCTGTGCCAGGAAGAAGAGATGCAACAGTTTTGGATTTAGCAAGAGAAGTAACTCCGTCCTCAGTGGTACAAAGTAAATGATCGCAACTTAAAGCCTCGTACTTTGAAGCAAGTACTGCACCTTTATTGTCTTTAAATTCATCAGCATGACTTTTAACAGGTAACTTTAATGATTTTGCTTTGTTGAAAAAAAGCTTAGTGTCATCAAATGAAAAATATCCTTCTTCATGAAAAATATCGACAATATCAATTATTTTTTCCTTGGCCAAGCTATCCATTAAAGGAAAAACAACTTTTTCAAGATAATCTTTTCCACTAGAAAAGTTCTTAGGGATTGCATGAGCAGCCATAAAAGTGTTTATAATTTGTATATTTGGAGCGTATTTCTTTTTTAGTCGATCGATAATATGCGAGAGTTCATATTCTTTATCATAATTTAAACCATAGCCAGATTTGATTTCAATGGTGCCAACACCGTAACTATGTAGTCTTTCAATTCTTTCACATGCAGACTCAAAAAGTTCTTCATTGTCAGCTTGATTAGTAGCTCGCATTGTATTTAGTATTCCGCCACCAGCATTTGCAATATCTGTATAGTCACCACCGTTTAGTCTGAGACTATATTCAAATGAACGATCACCACCAAAAACTAAATGAGTATGTGAGTCTACAATTTCAGGAGTTATAACAAACTTTGAACAATCAATTTCTTTTTGAATTGAAAACTTATCTTTTGGTATATCGTTTCCAATCCAAAGAATCTTATCATTATCATGAATGAGCGAAATATTTTCAAGGAGTGAAAGATCATCCTTTGTTAACTTTCGTCCATCCTTAGAATGAGCAGCGTCTAGTGTTAAAAGTTGTTTAATATTCTTCAATAAAATCATACTAGAGGCTCGGAAAAATTATATTAGTATCTTTTCTTTTATCTAGAGCAATGTCATAGCCTGCATCGGCATGTCTAACAATGCCCATGCCAGGATCAGAGTTTAAAACACGCTTAAGTCTTATATCCATATCTTCAGAACCATCTGCTACTATTACCATTCCACTATGTTGTGAATAGCCCATACCAACACCACCACCATGATGAAAGCTAGTCCAGCTGGCACCGTTTGTTGTGTTAATCATTAAGTTCAGTAACGGCCAATCACTAACAGCGTCGGTACCATCTATCATACCTTCCGTTTCTCTGTTTGGAGAAGCAACTGAACCACAGTCGAGGTGATCTCTACCTATAACAATAGGAGCTTTAACTTTTCCCTCTCTTACAAGTTGATTAAACAAAAGCCCTGCTTTTTCTCTTTCACCATACTTAAGCCAGCAGATTCTGCTTGGAAGACCTTGGAACTGAATCATGCTCTGAGCTTTATCAAGCCAGTTATGAAGTTTATTATTATCACTGAAAAGCTCTTTTAAAGCACGGTCGGTAGTATAGATATCTTCAGGGTCTCCAGATAGCGCGATCCATCTAAAGGGTCCGCTTCCCTCACAAAATAACGGACGAATATAAGCTGGAACAAAACCAGGGAAATTAAAAGCGTTTGGAACTCCATGATTCTTAGCACCTTCTCTCAAGTTATTTCCATAATCAAAAACATGACTTCCTCTCTTTTGAAATTCAAGCATGGCCTTCACATGATCGGCCATTGTTTGGTAAGAAAGTTCAGTATATTGTTTTGCATTTGATACTCTTAAAGAATCAGCTTCTTCAATGGAAATACCACGAGGAATGTAGCCGTTTAAAGGATCATGTGCACTTGTTTGATCTGTAACGAGATCAACAGAAATATTTTTTTCAAGAATATATTCGAAGAAGTCAGCAGCATTACCAACCACACCAATTGAAACAGCTTCATTAAGATTTTTCTTTTCTTGTGCAATTTGAATAGCTTCATCAAAGTTATTAGCAAGAATGTCTAAATATTTTGAATCAAGCCTCTTTTGAATTCTCCATTCAGCAACATCACAACAGAGACATACACCCCCGGCCATTTTTACAGCAAGTGGTTGGGCTCCACCCATTCCACCAACCCCAGCAGTTAATACAAGTTTTCCTGTAAGATCTTTTCCGGCTCCATAATGTTTTTCAGCAGCCGCCATAAATGTTTCGTATGTACCTTGAAGAATTCCCTGACTACCAATATAGATCCAGCTCCCAGCCGTCATCTGGCCGTACATCATTTTGTCTTCAGCTTTGAGCTTATTAAAATGATCCCAATTGGCCCAATGAGGAACAAGGTTTGAGTTGGCAATTAAAACTCTCGGTCCATCTTCTCTGGATGGGAAAACAGCTACAGGCTTTCCTGATTGAATGAGAAGTGTTTGATCATTTTCTAAATTTTTTAGAGTATGAATGATATCATCTAAAGCTTTTTGGTTTCTTGCTGCTTGGCCATTTCCACCATAGACAATGAGGTTTTCACGATCTTCAGCTACTTCTGGATGTAAGTTGTTAAGTAAACATCTTAGAGCAGCTTCTTGATGCCAGCCTTTGCAAGTTAGTTCAGTTCCTGTTGGAGGTAATGGTACATTTGAATTCTTCATTAGAATAAATCTCCGGTAATAGATTCTACGGTACTTAAAATTTCATTATTTTTAATTAGGGCCCTTATATTATTGATGTCAGTAGCGAAAACACGGTCTTCCGTTATAATTGGAACATGCTTTCTGATAAGTAAGTGTGCTGCTTCAAGTGCAGGGCTCGACTTTGAAGGTCTTTGAAACTCAAAAGCTTGAGTGTTACATAGTAGTTCTATAGCGAGAACGTTTGCAGTATTTTCAACAATCTCTAATAATTTCCTACCACTTGTTACTCCCATGGAAACATGGTCTTCTTTATCTGTAGATGTGGGAACAGAGTCAACACTTGCAGGATGACATAGAACCTTATTTTCACTTACAAGAGCGGCAGCCGTTACATGGGCAATCATGAGTCCGCTATTCAGACCGCTTTCTTTTACCAGAAATGCAGGTAAGTCTGAAAACGTAGGATTCATCATTTTTTCAATTCTTCTTTCACAAATATTACAAATTTCACTTAAACCCATTGCGAGATAATCCATAGCAAGAGCGATCCCTTCACCATGAAAATTACCACCAGAGATTACTTCTTGTTCTTCTACAAAAATAAGTGGGTTGTCAGTAACGCTATTAATTTCTGTTTGAATAATTTTGTAAACATGAGAAAGGGTTTGTCTACAAGCACCGTGGACTTGAGGAACACATCTAAGTGAATATGGGTCTTGAACTTTTCCACAGTCTTCATGACTGTCTTCTATCTCACTGTCTTTAAGAAGTGTTGCAATATTTTTACTTACGTTTATTTGTCCTGGGTGTGGTTTAAGCAAGCTGATTTTTTTATCAAAAGCTTTAATTGTTCCTTTGACTCCATCTAGTGTCATTGCAGCAGAAACATCTGCAAGCTTCATAAGGTTTGTAGCATAAACAATTCCAAGGCAGCCAAGTGCACCCATAACAGCAGTTCCGTTAATAAGAGCAAGACCATCTTTTGGGCCTAGGCGAATTGGTTTTTTACCAATCTGATGAATTGCAAAGTCACTTCTAACAGTTTTCCCTTGATAGACAACATCACCTTCACCAATTAGTGCTAGAGCAATATGACTTAGAGGAGCAAGGTCACCAGAGGCACCTACGCTTCCTTTTTCAGGAACGACAGGAATAATATCATGATTGATAAAATTAATAATTAATTGAACAGCTTCAATATTAACGCCACTGTATCCTGAAGTCAGACAGTTTGCTCTTAATATCATGATAGCTCTTGTAACTTCTCTCGAGAAAGGGGAGCCAACACCCGTACAGTGAGAACGAATTAAATTTAACTGAAGTTGCTCAAGGTCCTTCTTTTCAATATGTTTATTACTAAGAGCACCAAAACCCGTGTTAATTCCGTATACAGGATCACCTTTTTCTACAATTTGAAATACAAACTCTCTGCTTGCTTTCATCTTTACAAGACTTTCGGGAGCGATACTTACTGTATATTCATCTGCCTTTGCAACGGCCACATCGAAAACCTGTTGTGGCGTTAAATCTATACCGTTTAATATTAAACTCTTCTTCATTATGACCTCAATAATTGAACAGATTTTTCATAATCTTGTGGTAAATTTTTAAAAATAAAACTTCCGGCAACTAGGTTGTCTGCACCAGCACTACGAATGATTTTTGCATTTTCTGCGTTTACTCCACCATCAACTTGAATTTGAAAACCGAGAGACTTCTCTTTCCTAATAGAATCAAGCTCCTTTATTTTTTCAAGACTATTATCAATAAAGCCCTGTCCACCAAATCCAGGTTCAACAGACATGACTAGAACAAGGTCAATCTCTTTAAGTAGTTCAAGAGAAAGCGCTGAGACTTCGGTTTTAGGTTTTATAGATATACCAACAGATGGATAGCTTTGTTTTGCCAGTCTAACTAACTCGAGAGAGTTATCAACTGCTTCTAAATGAAAGGTAATATTGTGAAGCCCGTAGTCCTTCATTTCTTCAATGTGCCATTTTGGATTTGTAACCATTAAATGAGCATCCATTGGGATCTGAAATTTTGAACACAACAACTTTATTATAGGTGGCCCAAAAGTTAAGTTAGGAACAAAGTGACCATCCATGATGTCTAAGTGCATCCATATATCTTTCATAGATTCAAAATTTTTTAAATCAGGTTCAATATTTAGAAAATCACAACTTAAGATGCTAGGGCTTACTAAATTCATTATATATCCTTATCGGTTATTTTGAGTTCACCAAACTTATTTTTAAAACTATTTATTAATTCAATGTCAGAGTTTGGCTTTTTTCCTTCAGCTTGAACTTTGGTAAGCCTGACAGAGCCATCAATACAGCCAATATTCAATCCACCAAAGTCTAAGTTTAACTTACCTGCAGGTAAGTTTGTTTCTGAAGTTGTAACTTCAAGTATTTTTATTCTGGTTTCATTTAGGTAAAAATAAAGACCTGGCCATGGATAAAATGCTCGAAACATATTTTTTAAAGTTGAAGAACTTACTTTTTTGAAATCAACATAACCATCTTTTTTAGAAATCGTAGGAGCAAAACTGGCCTTACTGTGGTCTTGCTGAACGTAGCTAACTTTATTATGGAAAAGCTTTGATATGAATTCGGATAGTGCAATTTGAGATTCAGACTTAAGTTTTAAAAATAAACTTTCAGATGTGTCTTCATCGTCAATAATTACTGAATGAGTGTGAGCGATATCACCAGCATCCATTTGCTTAACCATTTTTTGTATTGTGACGGCAGTCCGTTTATCTCCGTTTAAGAGAGCATATTGTATAGGAGCGGCACCTCTATATTTAGGTAACTCACTTGTGTGTATATTAAAGGGACCAAGACGTGGAATATTAAGAACACTTGTAGATAAGAATTGTGCAAAAGCAACAACAATATAGAAATCTATACCAGCAGACTTTAGCTCATTTAAAAACTCAGTTTCTTTGTTTATGTCACTGGTTTGTAAAAGAGGAATAGAATGTTCTTTTGCAAAGTCGGCTACAGGAGGTGATTTTAATTGTTTCCCTCGTCCAGCCGGTCTATCTGGCATAGTGACTACGTAAGAAATATTAATATTATCGTTTTCAAGTAAAGTTTTAAGGCAACCTACAGAAAAGTCTGGTGTGCCAAAAAAAACAACATTTAGCTTATCCATTCTTCTTCTTTTGTTTTAAAAACTTCTTTGTTAACAAGTTCTTCTTTAGAAGACTCAACCTTTCTAGAAAAACAATTCCATCTAAGTGATCATTTTCATGCTGAATACAAACAGAAAGAGTGTCATCAGCGTCAAAAGAAAGTTTTTCTCCGTTTAGATCGTGGTACTCTACGGTAATTTCCTTTGCCCTTTTAACAGACTCAAAAATTCCAGGTACGCTCAGGCAACCCTCTTCATAAAGTAACTCACCTTTTTTATTTTTGATAACTGGATTTATAAACACTCGTGGATTTAAATTATTTAAACGATACTCGGTTTGACCAATTGAGTTTGTAACTTCTTCGCAGTTAAAATCAATATCCATGACAAAGACTCTTTTACTCACTCCAACTTGAGGAGCAGCGAGACCTATTCCTGGTGCCATATACATTGTATAGAGCATATCTTCACAAAGTTTTTTTAGATCATCGTCAAACTCTGATACCTCTTGTGCGACTTTCTTTAAAATAGGGCTAGGGTAGGTGTAAATTTGGAGAAGGGATCCCTTACTTCCAAAAGAATCTTCAGTAATAATTGTTTGATTTTTCATGATCGACTTATAACATAGACGATACGCGTTAGTCCATCAATCTTGCTTGAGCTCTACGAGTACCATTGCGGTGTATAGATCTTCTTGTCTATTGAGACTCACACTCTTGTAAATATCAGAAACTTTGAGGCCACGCTTCCATATCTTCCATCTTGAAACGACCCTGACACTACGCGCACCCTTGATAATATTTAACTTAAAGTAAGGGAGAATAATAAGGTTTGTACCGTCAAGGAACTGCATGGTGTTATTATCATTTAAAATAGTAACTTCCTTATTGATCTGCTCTTCAATAAAAAAAGGTTTTCTGTAATTTACTCCAATTTTTTTATCCTGCAGGAGATCTATAGTCGAGCCTGGAACAATAGGTAAATAGAAAATCGGAATGAGGACACACCAAACGATACTTATTAAGAGTATATTCTTAAGAAGCATAATATTTTTAGTTTGCTTTTTATAAAACACAAAATACAAAACAACAGAAAATATAATAAATAGAAATGACCAAAAATTTTCATATAAAAAAGTAAAACCAAAAACATAAGCAGAAAGAAAAGTAACCAGTGTGATTAAGAACAAAAAGAGAAAGTGATAGCTATTTAATAGCTTAGTAGATATCTCGCTAAAAAACTTGTGGAAAAATGGATAAAGAATTAATAAAAAGAAAATTAATGAAGGCATAGCGTAGTGATGACTTCTCTGATTAGGTATTAACCATAGAACAAAGAATGCAAAAAAGTTACAGAGGCAAAATTTAAAAAAATCATCATTAAGAGATTCTTTTATAAAAGAAAAAAGCTTTTTTGGGAAAAAGAAAAGTAGCGACCAAGGGAGAGAGAAAATAATTAAACCTTGAAAAACTCGACGCAAAGGATACGGTTGAGCCGAGAATTTGCCAGCGTTTTCCCTTAAGAAAAAGTAGTTAAAAAACTCTTCATCATAATTATAATACGAAATAAAAAACCATATAGATCCGACCAAGAGAGAAAGGGTGAAATAGCCAAAGCTTCTCATGAAAATACTTTTAAAAAATGACCAACCTTTCACGATGGAATATAAAAGTGCACCACTAAAAACCATGACAAAACTGACAGGTCCCTTAATGAGAATGGATGAAGCCATTAAGAAGACAAAAAGAGTAAACGTTTTATAATGACTCTGAAATTTTGATATTTGATAAAAACCTAAAGCACCAACGGTGGAAAGTAACAGTAGAGGCATTTCCATCATATAAATTCGTGTATATTTTAAAAAGCCAACGGTGCTAAAAAGAAAGAGGAAAAAAGTAAGTTTGGAATGAATATAGTTTTTTGGAAGGAGCGTTGTAATAAAGAGAGTCATGGCGATTGAGAAATAAAGAACAGATACTCTGGCGGCCAAAAGAAAACTATCAAGAAATAATGAAAAGGGAAGTGGTAACCAAAAATGAAGTGGAGGTTTACTCCAGTGTCTTTCTCCGTAAATATAAGGAGTTAGTAAATCATATGTTTCAGACATGTTTTTAGAAATTAATAAGTAGAAACCTTCTGTGCCTTGTCTTAAGCCGTTTACATTTCCAAGATCGAGAGAGTAAAGAAAAACAACGATGAAAAAAAAAGCAATTGTCTGAAGATTGTTTTTGATAAGGTTCATTTTAGTTTTCTATGATTTAGGAAGTTAGTAATAAGAAAGAGTAAAAAGACGAGAGGCACACCGAATGTACTTACGTAGGGATTAATTTTTGAATTTACACCTAGTTCAACAAAGTAGCTATTCACGAGCCAATATAAGATAGTGAATACAAAAACGAATCCTATGTTTTTACCAAAACTAGAAGAGCGTCGATTGGGATTAAAAGCACTAATTGCCGCAACCAAGGTGAATATGATGCAGATAAGTGAGCTCGATAATTTCTCTAAAAAGAGAACAGTATATTCATTAGTGTTTATACCTGACTTATTTAACTTTCTTATATAGTTCAAGAGATCAACACCGTTTAATGTTGTTATATCAGCTTCAATTTCTTTGAAGTCACTTGGTTTTTCATTAATAGGTAACTTAAGGGTTGCGGACGTGGCCTTGATTGGAAAATTTTGTTTATTTAGATCTTTTGTATGTTTAGCGCTGCTAACTAACCAAAAATCATTTTTTATATCAAAGGCCGCTTCTCTTGCAGAAATTATTTCAGTAAGAACACTTTTTTCATCAAATTTATATAGGGTAACATCTTTAATAATATCTTTAGCTTTGTCATAGGTTGAAAAACTGAAAAAGTAATCGTCACTTTTATACCAAATTTTACCACTTCCAATAGTACTAGACCTTAAACCTTTTCCCTTGAGGTTTCTAAACTTTCCTTCCCCATCAGAGATAAGAATGTTTTTATGTGCTTTAGCAAAAGGTTCGAGGTAAAACCCAATAAGTAACTGAACTGTCGCAACTTGAACACTAACCAAAATTAAATCATAGAAAAACTTTTTTCTACTGTAGCCGCTCGCAAAAATAGCGGTTAACTCATTTCTACTTTTAAGTTTATTAATACTAAACAACGAAGCAATTAAACAACTAACAGGTATAATAAGTTTGGAGTAACTTGGGATTTCAAGAATATGATTTATGATTACCTCAAGTGGAGTCACATTCATTCTTAAAAACCCACTTATGAGGTTTGCAACAGTTAGTAAAAGAAATAGTACTATAATACTTCCTGCAAAAAACTTGAGCCATTCTCTAGTAATTAAAGTTCTTATTATCGACATAATACATTTACAAGTTTGATAAGCTTTTTCGTCATTTTCTTTAATGCAGAACGATGAGCAATATGATTAAAGTATGTAGGACAAATCTTTTGGTAGTAAAACTCTATAAAGAGTAGACCAAATTTATTGTTCAAACGGTTGGCCTTAAAAGATCTTAGATTTTGAGTAACGAAATGATTTTCCCCAAATAGATCTGTAGCGACAAAACACCCCTTTGATTCAACCTGTATTCTTTCATAAGTTTGTTTGAAGGCTTTTGGATTGTGAGCAAGTTTCTTTCTGATGAAGGCTTTTAACATTCTAGCATTAGCATACTGATACTTATAACCAACAGTAAATTTAACAAATTGATCAAGACATCTTATTGATTCAATATGTAGTCGAGGACTTCGGTCATATGATTTTGCTAAGTCCCAATAAACATGACTTATTAACAATAATTCTGCTAAATCAGTTTCTTGGTTAAAAAGATCAGGTGCTAGTTTTGTTTCATCTACTTTGAAGTATGTAGCGAGAGCATTTAGGTATTGGCCATAACACTCAACGGCTCTTGGTATATCATCAGCTTGTGAGAACTCTTGTGCTCGACGAAGCATTTTTAAACGATCAGAGTAAATCTTTTTATTTACTTCGAGTTGTCGCTTTTCTTCTTTAGACTCTTTGTCTTCTTTCATTAAAACCTATAAGAAAGAGAGAAACTAGTCTCTTTAATTGTTTCACTTGTTTGAGCTAGTCTTTGATTTTCTAGCAAGTCAGTGTTTTTGATTCCGAAATCTATGACAAGTCTAGGCTGCACCCAACCGATACCTGCACCAGTCCCTTTCGACGCCTTTCCTTTATCGTTAAATGTTCCAGCTCTTAAATAAAAATCTTTAAATATTTTTGCTTGAAGAGCTGCACGATATAGAAGTGTCTCACTCAAAGGATTATTATAATCTGCCCCTGTATCAAGCATTAAAGAGATAAAGCTTTTGAAAACATACTGAAAACCGAGAACGGCAATAGTGTCTTCAGGTTTAGTTCTAAAAGGATCAACAAAAACCATGCCCATAGTAAAGCTTTCACTAAGAGCGTGTGTTACTCCGAAAATAGTTTGTTTGTACTTTTCCTCTTGAATACTAGTTCCATCCTCAGAAAGTGTGTCAGTGGTCATTCTAAACCCAACACCTAGGGCTGATCTTTCGCCAACAGGGTTAGAAAAACTTGCGGCCCATCTTTGACGCTCACTAAATCTATGTTTTTGCTTTATGTAAGAGATGGAACCATTAAGTGAACCTTGTGAGTCACTGGCAATAAATGAAATGGTATCACTCTCAGATAAACTTTTAGAGTCATCATTTATTGTGGAGTCAGCACCCGATTTTTGCATATAGAAGCTACCAACATTAAAAAATGCGAGTGGCGCAGGATTAAGAGTTGTTGATTCGTCCATAAGAACCGACGCAACGCCAGCACCACCAGTAGACTTAATACGAGTTGTTTCAAAATCAGGAATACGATTTATTGCAAAAGAGTTATAACAGAGTAAAAGCATCAAGAATGAATGCAATTTTGAAGAAGTAATGCTATCTTTTAAACTTATCATCTAACCCTCATTGGCAAAGAATATATTATAAGGATTAGTATAATGAAGATTAAGAAGGCCGTCATCCCCGTTGCAGGAAAAGGTACAAGATTTTTACCCGCAACAAAACAAATTCCAAAAGAGATGATTCCAATAATTGACAAACCAATGATTCATTATGCCGTTATGGAGGCCGTTGAGTCAGGAATAGAGCAAATTATTTTTGTAACATCTTCTGGAAAGAGTTCTATCGAAGATTACTTTGACCGAAATATGGAGCTCGAAACTTTTCTCGAAAATAACGGGAAAAGTGACTACAAGGATCTCATCCATAAAATTGGAACAATGACAGAGGTTCTTACTGTAAGACAGAAAGAGCAACTTGGGCTAGGTCACGCAATTTTATGTGCAAAAGACTTAATCGGAGATGAAAACTTTGCAGTGATCTTGGGTGATGATCTCGTTCTTAATGGAAAACCTGTAACGAAGCAATTAATAGAGTGCTCAGAAAAACACAATAACCAAAGTGTAATTGGTGTAATGGAAGTCAATCCTCAAGAAACGAATAAATACGGCATTGTAGAAGGGAGTTTTGTTGAAAAAGATAAAACTTTGGCAATGACTAGAATGATTGAAAAACCTGAGCCAAAAGATGCACCAACAAATTTGGCAACCCCAGGAAGATATATATTAAGTAAAAATATCTTTAGTATCTTAGAAAGAATTCCACGTGGAGTTGGTGGTGAATATCAATTAACAGATGCGATTAATGTTCTGGCCCAAGAGGAGAAGGTTTTTGCTCATATCTTTGAGGGGGATCGTTTTGATGCTGGTAGTGTTAATGGTTATCTCGAGGCAACTGTAGAGTTTGCTTTAAGGGATAGTAAATATGCAGATGTAATGAAGAAAATAATTAAAGATAAGGTTGAAAAATACTCAATTAGGTAGAATATGAAAAAAACAATAATGCTTTTATTTCTTTGTAGTTCGCTGCTGGCCTCAGTACCAACTCCCGAGGGGTTGTTGAGAAATCCAAATAATAAAGATATTACCGATAACTTGATTGTTGTGAAATTTTCCACAGAAAAGAAAAAAGACGACGTGCTAAGTGTTCAGGAAATGGTCGCAACGGAAGAGATGATATCTCAGGATGAACAAATTTCAAAAAAAGAAATGGATAAAATTCTTTATGTAAAACAGATCTATGTTATTGATGAAAACAAGAGAGTTGATTTGATTCAGGCCACATATGAAAGTGGGCAAATGAACAATGAAAGCCTTGTTAATGTAGTTACGAGAGAAAATATTTTGAAAAACCTTGGGAATGAGCCAAGTGCGGAAAAGGGATTGTTCTATTCTTTGATGAGTATGTTAACGCTCAACACTTCAGAAGTGTTTATGAACTACCTAAAGATGAACAATGTTTTACTTCCAAGTAATAATGATCTTAGAAATAAAGAAAAAGTAGATCTATATGCGAAATATAAAACATATTTAAAATTAAAAAAGGAAGATGAAGAAAGCGATATTGAAAATCCACTTAGTCCAACTGATGAAGAGAGTAAAAAAATAGTTAAAGAAGTAATGGATAAACCTTTTTTTGAAAATACAGAAATAATTAAACTCACTAAAGAAGTGAGCGGATACTTTTGGGAGATCGATAAAGATGGTTTTTGGGCAAAATTTGAAAACAGTAGTAAACGTTTGAATAGAATTAGATTAAATAAAGCAAGTAATGTAATCGATATTTCACTAGATGAGTTTATTGTTTATGATGGTAAACACGAGTTCCCACGGTTTATAAATTATAAAACTTTTACGAACGAGCACTATATCGTAAAGACACTCGCTGTGGATTATTTCACATCAACATCGAAAAACTTTAAAGATAGAAAAGAGGATTACGAAAAACTATTAAGTAAAGTTAAAGATTCTATAAGTAATAAACCGTATACCTTAGTGTATCCAGAATTCATCATTAGAGAGTAGCTTGTATTACAAAGCAGCAGTAAATACCCCTTTTAATAGATCAATACTGACCTATGAGTCGGAACTGGAACTGAAAAAAGGTGATCTCGTGTATGCTCCTCTTGGGAAAAGAAAAGAGAAGGCATGTATTTTAGAGGTTGATGCCAGTGAAGAGCTTGATAAAAGTAAAATCAAAAAAATTACAGAAAAGTATGAACTTGATGGTTTCTTAATTCCAGAAGAGTTAAGCTATCTTCAATGGGTTTCAAAATATTATCATTATCCACTTGGGCAATTGATATTCGACATTTTGCCTAAGCCACTAAAGAGACCTCGTAATGTAGAGTTTTTAGAGGGAACTGAGTCGGGTAGTGAGTTTATTCTCACCAGTGATCAACAGACGGTATGGGAAAGTGTTGCGCCTAAGCTTAATGGGTTTGATAAATTGCTAATTCACGGTGTAACAGGAAGTGGAAAGAGCATTGTTTATCTAAAAGCAATACAAGAAAAAATTAATGAAGGTAGTGTTCTCTACCTATTACCAGAAATTAACTTAACACCTCAATTTATAAACTTCTTTAAAGAACACCTTAAGATAAAGATTTTTACATATAATAGTACTGTCTCAAATTCAGAAAAACTTAGCTTGTGGAATATTTTAAAAGAAGGGCATGAGAATGTTCTTATTATAGGAGTTCGAAGTAGTGTTTTTCTTCCTATAAAAAACTTATCATTAGTGATTGTAGATGAAGAACATGACAGTAGCTTTAAACAAGATGATCGTTGTCCTTATAATGCAAGAGATATTGCAATTAAAAAAGCTCATCAATACGATGTTCCAATAATACTAGGCTCGGCAACACCATCAATTGAAACATTTTATAAATATAAAAGTACTGATAACTATCTACCAATGAGAAATAGGGCCAATAAATCAGAACTACCAAATATAAAATTAATAAGTACCAGAGATGATTCAAACAATAACGAAATATGGCCATTTATCGACGAAACTATAAAGTTGATAAGAGAAAGAATATTGAAAAACGAACAAGTCTTAATTTTTGTTAATAGGCTTGGTTTTGCAAGTTTCGTTCAGTGTAAGTCTTGTGGAAACGAGTATCACTGTCCTAATTGTTCAACAGTCCTTAAGTATTATAAAAAAAGAAATTCTCTTCAATGCCAATTCTGTGACTACTCTGAAGTGTTCCCTGAAGAGTGTGATAAGTGCGGGAATATGAAGTTGTTACAAATGGGTTATGGAACAGAAAAACTAGAGGAAGTTTTAAGAAAAATATTTCCTGAAGTGACGATGACCAGATTTGATAGAGACAATGTTAAGACAATGACTAAGTTGGAAGGAATTTTAAATGATTTCCATGCTAAGAAATATCAATTGTTAATTGGAACACAAATGTTATCAAAGGGTCATAATTTTGAAAGTGTTAACTGTGTTGTGATTCTAGGAGTTGATAATCAATTAAACTTTCCCGACTTTAGAAGTAGTGAGAGAGTTTATCAATTAGTAACTCAGGTTTCTGGAAGAAGTGGAAGATATAGTAATGAGGGTGAAGTTATTATTCAGACAATGAATCCTGAGAATGAACTCTTTGAACATATTAAAAACCACTCCTTTGATGAGTTTTATGAAAAAGAGTTAGAGCTTCGAGATATTTGTAACTTTCCACCTTTTACAAATTTAGTCATTATTCATTTAACCTCAAAGTTTCAAAATATTGTAACGAGTGAATCTATAAAACTAAAACAATTTTGTGAAAGTGTAGCAAAGCACTTTAGTGAAGTAGATATTCAAGGACCGAGGCCAGCTATAATTGAAAAAAGAGCTAACAAGTTTACATGGAGTCTTCTCTTAAGGTCTAAAAATATAAATGACCTCCATAACCTAGTTTCTAGCATCCAGGACAACCTTAATTGGCATTATAGTATTTCAGTTAAAGTCGATATCGACCCTCAAAACATCCTATAAAATCAAGAACTTACACTTTAATTTTCATTTCGACTCAAGATTTTCTGAAACTACCCGAAAAGTTGGAGTGAAATAGTGAGTTTAATCCCAATAGGTAGGGTGGAATGAAAGTTAGTCTATTAGTTTTAACATTTATTACTTTAAGTATTTCTCAAAATACTCATTCGCAAGTGAGGAGAGGGAATCCACAGTATTCAGGTGGTGGTACTTCTAGCTCTGGTTCTACC
The DNA here is from genome assembly GCA_028378565.1 of Bacteriovoracaceae bacterium. Taxonomy (GTDB): domain Bacteria; phylum Bdellovibrionota; class Bacteriovoracia; order Bacteriovoracales; family Bacteriovoracaceae; genus JAAEST01. The sequence goes on along the minus strand of JAONMX010000010.1, from coordinate 14,043 downwards.
AGTAGTTACCGACCTTCAGGTGATATGAGACGACATGAAGGAAATAATCCTGAAAGAAGTATGCAGGGTTGTTCACATGGAGAACATATACCTGTCCAGATGTTAAAAAACTTAACTGATCCAGCAATACCTTATAATGAAGCGCTTGAAGTTGTTAGACTAAATGGAAGACAAGGGAAAGTAACTCTTAAAAATTATGTGGCAGCATGTATTTCACCAAAATTTTTAAAAGTAGAAGTAAATCAAAATATTTTTATTAGAACACTTAATGAATATGAATATAAAGATGAAGAACTAAATCTACAAGATGGTGAAACCTCAGCTTCTCTACCAATGGAAGAAAAGCATAGACGATGTTTAGAAACTAAAGGTCTACTATCTAATGATGGTTCAGTTAATTACTATAAGGCCAGACAACTTGGACACGTAAGAAACATTCCATTTCCGTTTGATTACAACTCGGCAGATAAATCTAAATCAGTTTCTGTCTACTTTGGTTCGCCTTCTATCTCAACATATGATCTTGATAATCAAGTTGATGATAGAGATATCTCTGCGATTCCAAGCGAAAGCGAGTGGAGCTGTTTATCATTTGAAAACCCTGTAAAAAATAAGAAAACTCCAGTTAGACTTTATACATCTCAACAAGACCTAATTTATGATGATGCAATTAAAGCGTGTGAACATGGTGATCCTCTTCAAATTTATAATGAATTAAAAGAATTAAGAAGTAGTAACGTTGGGAATTATAGAGACCTAGCAAGAATCTTAGAAGACACATTTAACAAATCATCCGAAGAAGAAGTTAATAAAATCTATGAGGAGTTAAATGAAATAGCAGATAAGTTTAAAAAAGATGATGACGGAAAAATCCCTAGTGAAACTTATGCATTATCAAAAGCAAGAGAATATAAAGAAAAGCTTAAAAGACTAGAGAAGATTTCAATTGATCCACTTAAAGAAGAGTTGAAACTTTTAATGGATTCAAGAAATGCAGACAATGCTGAAGAGGTCGACGCAAAAATTGCAGAGATTAATGGAAAGATAGGTAAGTTGTATGAGAATCATCAAGAAAGATTTTATACTGATATCCTTCCTGTTTTAGCAAAGTACGGTATTAAATCTGAAGCTGACAGTATTGCCAAAGTACTATTGCAGTCTAAGCACTTCGCAAAAGTTAATGAAACAAGAGAAGGTGTTGATTTTGAGAAAGCTCAAGATAAATATGATGATGATCTAGGTAAGTTTATGGCCAAGACAGCAGATTATAGAGACACAGTCGCTGTAAGAGAAGGTGGTAGTACCGTTCCAATCGAAGATGCCTTGAAGGATTTAAGAAATCTGGAAAGAAGAATGGAAAGAGATATGGCCAAGTTCAAGTCTTGGGCACAAAAAGAAGAAAAGAAAAACTGTAAGCAGAGTATGCTCGGTGGAATGCAAAACCAAAGAAAATGTCAAAGATGGCGTAAGAGATATTCAAGAGCAGAAAAGAATTTCTTAAAAAGAAGAAAAAGATCTTTATTAAGTTATAAAGATAGATATGGTGAATATTCAAAGTATGAAAGACTTTATAATGATTGGGCCGATAAGAATGATGAAGATTCATTTGGAGATCTTTTTGAAGATGATGATTATTCTATATCAGACTTTGATTTTGATTACGATTCAAGTGGAAATAGCGCTTTTAGATCATACAGCTCTTATACAGGGAATAATAACAGACAGCAGGCTGCTCCACAGTTTGGAAGTAGTGACTTTAACTATCTAGCTCCGCCAATGGGTGGAGGTGCCGGAAGCGGTTTCCAATATCAATTTGGTATGGGCGGTGGCCCAAGTATGGGAATATATCCACAGACACAGCAATGGGGTGGAGTTCCTTATCAATATGGAAAAGGTCCTGCGACAAGTGGTTTCTATCCATCGGGTGGAGGTCCACAGTGGGGAGCACCTACTATGCCGATTCACGGCGGAGGCCCTTCATACACAAATGGCTTTTATAGATAAAAAAAAGGGACTTTAAAAAGTCCCTTATTTATTTAGAAATCAATCGAAGTTCTCAATTGAATAAGATAAGAGTTTTGTGCAGTATTCTTAGTAGCAGTATTTGTGTAAGCAAAATAATCACCGGTTAGTAAGTATCCAAACGATCCACCAATTTTAATTTCTTTATTCCATTGATAGTTAAAGTCTAAATCAAATTCCAATCCTAGATCGTCAGCTTGATCATAATTTGCTGTAAATGTTTTATTTGTTGTGTGATTAAAAGCAGTCATGCCTGTTTTTGCAGCTTCTTCAGCAGTCGCGAAAATAGCAGAACCAGTCCAATTCCATTTTTCAGTTTGGTAACCAATGATGGCCTTTAGATAAACTGCATTACTAATATAGCTATCATAGACATTTAAGGTATTGTCACCAACAGCTCTTAAGTTATATCTGAAAAGTAAGTTTGCAACTTGATAATTTGGATTAAGATACATTGCTTTAAAACTATTACTAGTACCATCTTCTCCACTAACCTTTCCAGCGTTAAAGCCTAGTGACCAGTTGTCTGAAACCTTGTAACCAGATTCAAATAGAATGGCTTTTGCATTATACTTTGTCTCTGCTTGAGTAAGGTTTCCAATATCCCCAGAAAGAATTGGCACCTCTACACCAAATTTAAAATCACCAAACTTCTTTTTGAAATAAAGGTCTGTGATCTTAAAATCTGTTTTACCCAAGCTTGTCGTAACTGCTGAGTTCGGTAGATTAAGATCTACATCTGCTTTGTAGTCGGTGTTAAAAGGAGCATTTGATTTTTTTGCATAATGAATTCCAAAGGCCATATCTTTTTCAACATTATCATAAACTAAAGATACACCAGTTTCTTTAACACGGGTTGATTTTGTTAATGAGTTACCACTACCAATTCTTGCCCAGTAAGGTGTAATATTAAAATTTCCAAGTTTTACTTTGAGAGTAACACCATCTCTAATATAAGGAATCCTATCCCAAGTATCGTCACCGGCATTATAAAAAGCACCTAGTCCATAGTGATAAGAATGTCTTCCGATTTGGTATGTCGCCGTATCTGAATAAAGCTCCATATATAGTTTATTTATAACAAGGTCGTTGGTGCCGCCTGTAGTGTTTTGCCCGTAAAGTGCGTTACCAAAGCCACCTTCTTTATTTTGAGTTGAGTCATCACCAAGACGCCCTCCTCTACCATAACCACTTGTGAGCTCAGCTTTTATCGTAGCACTATCGTTAACTAAAAGATTTGGTTCAAGTCTAAAAACATAGCTTTGCCATGAGGCCGTTGATTTTCCGCCACTCCCAAGTGGGACTTCTTGAGTACCTCTTCCTCCAGCATTCCCAGATGAAGAGCTGTCAGTCTTTTGCGAAATACGTCTATATTCATTTATAGAAGTAGTATCAAAACCTAAAGTTCCATGCCAATCTATAGGAAGCGCAAATGTAGAAGTGGAAATTAGGGCAAGTGAGCTAACAATAAGCTTTTTCATTAAATTCTCCTAAAGTGGGAAAGCATTTTAAATCCTGTTAATATTAAGTTAAGGGTATTCCTTAGTCAAAGCTCAAAGGCTAGTTTAAGTAGATGGGGTGGAGCATTAAAAAATATTTAAAAACATTCCTAATCTTGTTTATGCTGGCAATTCTGTCAGTCTTAATTTTTGTGACCTACGTCATTAAAACCGCCCCCGTTGAAGAACTTCGAAAGGTTATTGTCGACAACAGCAGGGAAGGCATATCGAAAATTGAATTAGAAGAAGGTTCACTTGTTAATGAAAGAGAATTTCTAACCTACTTATCATTTTCTTCTACTTTGAAATCTCCACAAAAAATAGTTAATGAACTCATTGCGGAGGGTGCTGTTGAAAGTATCGACTCCGACCAATTGTTAATTAAAAAAGACTTCAAGATTGAGGGATTAATAAATAATAGCTGTGATAGAGTTTATTGTTTTCAACATCGTTTATCTTTTCAAAATATTCCGGGATATCTCTGGAAAGGGTTAATTGGAATTGAAGATCGTCGTTTTTTAGAACATAAAGGCGTGGATTATATATCACTAGCAAGAGCATTGATTCACGATATTTCGGTCATGAAGTTTGAACAAGGCGGAAGTACTTTAACTCAACAACTAATTAAGAATTTATTTTTTACGAATGAGAAGAAAATAAGCAGAAAAATTAAAGAATTTATTCTTAGTTACTACGTTGAAAATAGTTTTGAAAAAGAAAAGATACTAGAGGCTTACTTTAACGAAGTATTCTGGGGAAGTATGCAGGGAATTAGAATTAAAGGAATTTATGCAGCATCATTATTTTATTTCTCAAAGCCAGTCTCTTCTCTAAAACCTTACGAAGTTGCCATCCTTATCGGAATGCTTAAAGGACCTTATTATTATTCTCCTTTTAAATATCAAGAAAGACTTAAAACGCGGGCGCAAGTTGTTTATAAAACATTAATTGAGTTAAACCTTTTCCCCAAAGATAAGAACTATGCATGGACAAGTGATGATTGGGAAAACTGGTTTAAGAAGTTAGAAAAAAATAAAGAAGGCAGAGACCTAAGAAGTATTTGGAGAGCAACGGTTGATAAGAGTGAACACTTTAATAACTATGAAAAATTTGTCTTAATAAACAAATCAGAAAAGATACTAAACGACTTAAAAGAGAAAAATAAAAATGGTGACTTTGCGATTAAGGTTTTAAATTACAAGTTAGAAAAACCACTTGAGAAGTACGAGTATTATTCAAAATACGAACTTTCAAAAGAAGAAGCAATTAATCAAACGAAACATCAAATTGGCTCCACGGTTAAACCAATTTTATACAAAATATTTTTAAGTCTAGGCAAAGAAATGTCAGATACAACTGATACAAGCCCAATAACTTTAAAATTAATTTCAGGTGAGTGGAGTCCCAAAGAAGGCCGCCGTAATCTTAATAAGACAGTTAGTTTGGAGCAGGCTTTGAAGTCATCAATGAATAGACCTCTTATTAAAATTAGTAAGGAATTGGGTTTTGAAAACATTGAGAAAGAACTTTCTAAATATATAGAGACAATCAAAAAACCTCTAAGTGAATACCCAAGTCAGCTACTAGGCTCAATAGAGCTTTCTCTTTACGAGCTAGGAAAGGCTTATTCTAAACTATTAATTGACGAGTGTTACGGAAAGGGTGGAGATGTTTTAAAGACATTAATTGATCCTAACCAAACCACTATAAGCAGAAGAGTAAACAAAAAACTAAGAAACCTATCATTCTTTGGAAAGACTGGTACTTCAAATAACGGACTGGATAACTGGTTTGTTGGATTCGATGGAAGAGATGTCACAATAATCTGGACAGGCCATGAAGGTAATCGAGACATTAAGGACCTGAAATTATACGGAGGCACCACTTCCTTTGAAGTTTTCAACTCGTTTTTTAGAGATAGAGGAAGACGCTTCGCTGATATGTCATGCCCGAGCTTAAATAACACCTCGCCCAACTAAACCTTGTCTTGATTTTTCAGCAATGAATATGTATATTTTTGGCATCTTATCATTACTGGGGTGTCGACAAGTGGCTAAGTCAGCAGATTTTGATTCTGCCATTCGAAGGTTCGAGTCCTTCCACCCCAACCACTTCTTTTTTTTAACAAGGTTATATCTATGAAACGAATAGTTCTAGTGTCAGGAACCTCAAACCCTAACCTATCCCAAAAAATTTCGGAGTACCTTGATGTAAACTTAGTTAATCCTCAGATTGTAAGGTTTGCTAACGGTGAAATCTTTTGTGAGATTGAAAAAAATGTAAGAGGTGCAGATGTCTTTCTTCTGCAGTCTACATGTACTCCTGTTAATGATAATTTGATGGAACTATTAATTATGATTGATGCTTTAAAAAGAGCTTCAGCTAGTTCTATTACGGCCGTTATTCCTCATTATGGTTATGCAAGACAAGATAGAAAAGTAAGTCCACGAACTCCAATATCTTCAAAACTAGTTGCAGATCTTATTACTGTGGCCGGAGCTACTAGAGTCATCACAATGGATCTCCATGCTGGTCAAATTCAAGGATTCTTTAATATTCCTTTTGATAATATTTATGCATCACCTGTTATGGTGAACTACATTAAAAATGAAGTTGCCAACGAGAATACAATCTTTGTTTCTCCAGATGCTGGTGGTGTTGAGAGAGTTCGTCACTATGCAAAGAAATTAAAAACCGATATTGCCATGATTGATAAGAGACGTACTGGAAAGAATGTCGCCAAAGCAATGAATATTGTTGGTAACGTAGAAGGTAAAGAATGTATCATCATCGATGATATGATTGATACAGCAGGTACTTTAATTGAGGCTTGTAAGGCCTTAAAAGATAATGGTGCAACCAAAGTCGTTGCCTGTGCAACACATCCAATTTTTTCAAAACCAGCAATAGAAAGAATTAGAGATGCTGACTTTTTAGACCAAGTGATTGTTACAGATACTATTCCACTTTGCGAAGAAGGCCTCAAGGTTGAAAAAATAAAAGTTTTAACAGTTGCAGAAATTTTATCAAAAGCCATCCATAGAACATTCAATAATGATTCTGTAAGCTCACTATTTATTTAACTACATGATTAAGTTAATAGTTGGATTAGGTAATCCTGGAACAGAATATGAAAGAACAAGGCACAATATTGCTTGGCAACTTTTTGAAAAATTGAGTTTTTATAATAGGCTCAATTGGAGAGAGAAGTATAAAGGACTAATGTCAGACATTTCTATTGAAGGTGAGAAAACAGTTCTTTTAAAGCCACAGACATTTATGAATCTTAGTGGTGAGTCAGTACAACCCTGTGCAAAGTTTTTTAAAATTCTACCCGAAGAAATATTGGTCGTTCATGATGAGCTAGACTTAGACTTTGGTACGATTGCATTTAAATCTGGTGGGGGTTTAGCCGGCCATAATGGACTCAAATCCATCAATCAACTCCTTGGTACAAATAATTTTAAGCGTTTAAGACTTGGGATAGGGCGTCCAGTACATGGAAATGTAAGTAGCTATGTTCTATCAAGTTATGATAATGATGAGTCTATAGCATTTGACACCTATATGGAGAAAGCTGGAGATGCAATCGAGAGTTGCCTTAAAATAGGTTTTGAAAAAGCAGCAAATAGATATAGTAAAAAGAAGTTAGTTTAAAAAGGATAAGAAATGGCAGTTAATTGCGGAATAGTAGGATTACCAAACGTAGGAAAATCAACAATTTTTCAGGCACTAACCTCTGCACCAGCGGAAGCAGCAAATTATCCTTTTTGTACGATAGAGCCAAATGTTGGAATTGTAGCGGTATCAGATGATCGATTGGATGAGATTACGAAAAGAATTACTCCACAAAAAACAATTCCAACCGCCATTGAATTTGTTGATATTGCAGGACTGGTAAAAGGTGCAAGTAAGGGTGAGGGTTTAGGTAACCAATTCTTAGGTCATATTAGACAAGTAAATGCGATTGCACATGTTGTGAGATGTTTTGTTGATACTGAAGTCGTACATGTTAATGGGAAAGTAGATCCTGCGGATGATATTATTACAATTAATTACGAATTAGCATTAGCAGACCTAGAGGTTGTTGAAAAAAAACTCACAACTCTTCCAAAATCGTTAAAAAGTCAGAACAAAGAAATCTCCACTAAAGCAAAGGTTCAATTACCAATTCTTGAAAGACTAAAGGGTCACCTGGAAGAAGGTAATCCTGTAAGAAATTTAGAGCTTACAGAGGATGATGTTGAAGCAATAAAGGAATTTAACTTTATTACTCTTAAGCCAGTTTTATATTTATGTAATGTTGATGAAGATGGACTCACAGAAGACAATGACCATGTAAAAAAAGTTAAAGAAGTCGCAGCGGAAGATGGTTCAAAAGTAATAAAAATATGTGGAAAGCTAGAGTCTGAAATTTCAGCATTGGAAACTGAAGACGAGCGTGCAGAGTTTTTGGAAGCAGCTGGGTTAGAGAAGTCTGGGCTACAAATACTAACGAGAGAAGCTTACGACTTACTAGGCTTAAAGACCTATTTTACTGCTGGTGAAAAAGAGGTAAGGGCCTGGACATTTAAACTTGGCTATAAAGCTCCACAAGCAGCAGGGATTATTCACACGGATTTTGAGCGAGGCTTTATTAAGGCAGAAATATATCACTGTGAAGATTTGTTTACACTTGGTACTGAACAGAAGGTTAAAGAAGCCGGAAAGTTAAGAATTGAAGGTAAAGAATATGTTGTAAAAGATGGCGACATCATTCACTTTAGATTTAACGTTTAAAATTATTCAATACTAAAGACTCTTCTAAAGGCTTTTTAAAAAACTCTTTATTATCTTGAAGAAGTTGGTAGAAGAACATATTTCTATAGATTAATTTAACGTACTTTCTTGTTTCCTTAAAAGGAATAGATTCGATAGTGTAGAGAGGATTACTCTGAGTTAGAAAGCTACTTCTCCACTTTTTAACATTTCCTTGACCAGCATTATAACTTGCTAGGGCGTAGATAAGGTTCCCTTCATTTTTTTCAATAAGTCCATTTAAGTATCTCGAACCGAGATAGATATTTAAATTCGGTTGATATAAAGATCTACTTTTTAATCTTCGTCTCATACCTCTTGCTGTGCTTGGTAATAATTGCATAAGCCCACGAGCACCAGCTCGACTGTAGGCAGACGGATTAAAGGCAGATTCTTGTCGAATGAGACTTAGGGGAACAATCGGGTCGATGTGCTTATTGTGAAAAGCAATTCTTTCATAAAACTCAAAAGGAAAAAGAAAAGAGAGTACATCTTTATCAAAGAGAATATTTTTTTTTTTTATTAAATGTTTATAAGTAGTTTTAAAAGTTGATAAGAACATCTTCTTCTCTACTAGTTTTGAGAGAAGATATTTTATAGCATTATGTCGATAAAGCTCATCTTTGTGGGATTGAAATAAATCACGCTCAATTTGAGATAATGAAATCTCTGTAAAGTTAGAGTTTTTAATATCTACCCAAGACTGAAATTGTCTAAAGAGTTTAGCCTTAGTGTTAAAAAAGTTGGATGTATCTATGACAGATGGCTTAGAAAATAAAAGATTGATGTCTATACCTGGAGTTATTGAGCTTAGTTTTTTTAAGCTTAAAATTGAATAGAAACTTAGTGGATTAAACTTAATGACATCCTGATATAGTTTTTTAGCTGTCGTCCATTCTTTTGAGTTGTCAAAAACATAAGCAATCCAAAAGCGGAGTTTACTATTAAGGGATGGGAACTGTTCTGACAATTTTTTATCTTTGATGAAGTTAATTGCACCAGAATAGTCGTTATTCTGAACGAATGTAAAAATCGTCTGAAATTGTGACTCAAGCTTATCTTCATCATTTGCAATTTTCTCACTTAACTTAAAGAAATCAATAGCGACTTCATGAATGTTATTTCTTAAAAACTTTTTCCCACTTCTTAGAAATAATGTCCATGCCTTATCTTTATTGATAAATGCTCGATTGTTTTTGTAAAAGTCTAGCCCCTCATTGAGAATCTCTTGAGCCTCTTCCTCATCTCCCATGAAATATGCAGACTTGAAGCTATTCATGATTTTAGAAAGCTCTCTGTTAAAATATCGATCACCATAATCAAATGCTTTCTTGCTTTGTAGGTACTGTGTGAACTTCTGATCAATTGGAATGATGGAAAGTAATCTAGAGTTGGGAATGATATTTAATGAGATAATGTGGCCGCTTATCTTTTGAAGCATTTTTGGTTGGTGACTGGAAAGATATTTAAGATAAGTCTCTGCTTGTCTATTTAGTTTTCTTTTAAGTAAGTAATTGATTAGATCGGAGTGGTCTTTTTGACTAATGTTTTTAGGAGAATCTTTTTTGAAACTTACAGAAAAACAGTACTTAAAAGCTTTTTTGTGAATAGAGTTTAAAACAAGATTATTGGTATTAGAGTTAAACTTTAGACAATCTGAAGGGTTTAAGTTTTTAGTAGATATGTTTTTAAAGTACGCTTCAAAATCATTAAAAGTTTTTGTTTTAGAAATTAAGTGAAGGATGGATTTAGTATTCTTTTGACTAACACGATACTTTCGTAGATTTCTATAATGTGATGAGATTTTAGATGCTAAACGAATTTCTTCTTTTGTTGTTGTGAGGCGTTCTTTGTCGAGGTCGTTCTTTAGTGCTGCATGTACACTTAGCACATGTACAAAAATGAATATAGAAAGAATTCCCTTTTGCAAATGACCTCCATATCAACATGCATAGAAAAATAACTTACTCTGATAGATTGTTTGTTCTATATCTTTCTTGAATTTCACCCAATCTTTGAGTGATTTCATTTAGAACAACTTTTTTGTCATCAGGAACAACCATTGATAAATTATTTAAGTAACTTGATACTTCAGCTAAATAAACGATATCACTTTGGTACTTTTCCTCTAGGTCCTCTAACGTTTCGTTTACATCATCAGCGACCTCGTGAAAGTAATCGCCTTTCCTAAAGAAAAGTCTATCATTAAAGCCATTGTCTTGGACGCCATGTAGAAATTTTTGCAACTTGTACATTGGGCCAGCAATTTTATGGCTCATAAGAATACAGATAATAAAAACAAGCAGAGTGAAACCTAGTTGCCATACAGTAAGCATAATAAGGAGACTTTTCCTACTTTCAGCCAGTTGTGAGGACATTTGAGGGTTCGTACCTGCAATTTGCTGGATAAAACTGCTTAACATCTCGTAGATTGTATATGGGTAAATAATACTTGATATAAATACTAGGAGACAGATGAATCCTGAGAGCTTTAATTGAAAAGCTGGATTAATTAAATATGTACTTCTTTTATAGGTTGCCACTGTGTGTTTACCTTTTTCTAAAAAAATTCTGTACTAATATGTTATCGGTTTTTAGTAAACGATGCTAGGGTTTTTATTGAAAATAAAGGGTTTTAGGAGACAAATATGATCCAAATAGAAGAGTTAAAAAATATAACCAATCCCGTTACAGGAAAGACACTTGAAGAAGAGAAGAGATGGGTTGATATTAAGAAAGAAGGGGAGACAGTTACGATCTTATTTCAAAGAGATGGCATCGACCCAAAACAAAAAAGAGAAATAGAAGACCAAATCTACAAGAATTTGGAAAATGTTTTTACAGAAGAAAATATCTTTATAAAGTCAGTCTCTAAAAACTCAAACGATATATTTAATAAAGCTAGCACTAGTGAAAGTAAGCCTAGTGAGAAAGCAAAACAAAAAGCACCTCAGGCACAGTTAAATGTAGGTCACGGTACTGTTGGACAAAAGAAAAGAGTTCCAAATGTAAAAAATGTAATTGCTATTAGCTCATGTAAGGGTGGTGTTGGAAAATCCACCTTTACTGCAAATATTGCTTGTTCTCTATCTAGACTTGGTAAAAAAGTTGGGATTTTAGATGCAGATATTTACGGTCCATCAATGCCTATGCTCCTTGGGAAGCGTGGTGAAAAACCAAGTGCCACTGAAGATAAAAAAATAAAGCCCATTGAAAGCAATGGACTAAAATTTATAAGCTTTGGCCTCTTTATTGGTGAGGATGATCCGGTTATCTGGAGAGGGCCAATGTTGGGTGGAGTGCTCAATCAATTTCTCTTTGATGTAGATTGGGGTGAGCTTGATTATCTTTTAATTGACTTACCTCCAGGTACGGGTGATATGCAACTATCAATGGTACAAACCACAGAGGTAGATGGTGCAATTATAATATCTACTCCTCAGTCAGTTGCTTTGGCCGATACCCGCAAGGGCATGAAAATGTTTGAGCAAGTAAAAGTTCCGATTGTGGGAATGATTGAAAATATGAGTTACTTTGTTCCAGAGGATCAACCTTCAAAGAAGTACTATATTTTTGGTGAAGGTGGGGTAAAGAGTACAGCAAAAGAGTTAGACTTAAACTATCTTGGAGAGATTCCCCTTTTAACGAATCTGAGAGAGTCTGCCGACGAAGGGCTTCCTTATATGGCCGACGAGAAAAATGCAGGAAATATTGTTTTTGAGAATTATATGGAATCTGCATCAGAAATTGATAAACTATTATCTGGAACTAAAAAAGAAGGGTTTTTTAAAAAACTATTTAAATGAGTCTAGTTAATACAATTAAAGATCAAGTCACTTTCGGCTTTACGGGTAAAATCAATATCTTAACAAAAGAGAGCGGTCAGTATTTAGGTGCTGTCTATCTACTAGATGGTCAGATCGTAAATTGCCATTATAAAGATGGATCTGGACGGCACTCACTGTTCAAAGTTGTATTTGAAGACATTGATGATGATGGCCTCTTAAAATTTATTGCAGAGCCTGAGATTATCAATGAAGGGGATATTCTATTCCAGTTATCCTTTAATGAGTTTAAGACTTCAGCTGAGAGTGAATATAATAAATTTAAAAGCTCAACCAAACTAAGGCCACCAGCAGATCTTAAAATCTTGATTAAATCAGACTTTATTTTAGAAGGTGATCACATTTCAATAAGAGAATTTGATGTCTTGTCACTAATCTCAGATTATAATAAAGTATCAGAAGTTTATGAAAACAGCCCTCTATCAGAGAATGATATTACAACGATATTAGTCTCTTTGAGGAAAATGAACGCTTTAAGGGTAATTAAGTAAATAGGAGCCTTCTAATGAAGTCACAAAAGCATAATCAGGGTGAACTAAAGCAACTATCCGTTAAAATAGAAAAGGATATTGTCGAAAATATCGAAAAAATGGCCGAAGTTAGTGGAATCGCTATAGATGATCTTGTTGTAATAGCACTTAAGCGCTTTAAAGCTAGCCATGGTGACTACCTTGGTAAGACCCCAACCTTTGACTAATTTTTAAGTTAGTTGTCTATATTCTATACAGTCTAAAATCTAAACACGTATTAAATTCATACAAGAACAACGCAATATCAAACACTTAGGGCTGAAACTCCAAAAAGTAAATAGTGCTGCGATGTGGCGCGGGTGTTGCAATTACTTCTGTAGATAAACTCTATGGGAGCAAGTTATGAAGGTTTTAAACCTTGTATGGAAATCGACAATTGTAGTGACTTCATTAGTAAGTCTCTTTGCATTTGCTGAGTCATACTACGATCAAAAATTCTATTCTGTTAGTTTTGTTGAAGATCAAAATTTTCAACTAACAATAGATGAAAATTCTGACTACAAAAGAAATGTAGCCTCACAACAGGTATTGAAAACATATCCTGCTGTAAAGATCGTAAACTTTGATAAAAAAGAATTAGTAAATGGTAAATGGGAAATTACAAGATACCTTAATGAAAAAGGTGAAGTTGAATATGATAAATTAAATAATCCAGAAGATAAGAATGGTTATTCTGAGGCACAATTTGAACTAATCGAATTATCAACTGTGAAAATTAATAATGATGATGAGCAAACATTTAAAATATCGATCCTAACAGATGAAGGAAGAATAGCTCTATTTAAACCTTATGGTGCTGGTTATGAAATTATTGAAGCCAGAAAAGTTAAAGAAACTGAAGAAAAAGTAGAGATTGCAGAAAGTGTAAATGAAGTTGAAAAAGAAGAAGTAGAATTAAAGAAAGACCCTGTTGATAAGTTCAACATTGAAGGTGAGCTTATATTAAATACTGCTTTAGATATTAAAAAGAGTAGATCTGTATTAAGAGGTAGTAATAACCTTTCCGGTTCTGCAAGCTTAAATAACGGAGTACTTACAATTGATTTTGTAGAGTTACACAAAGGTACAAAGAATGAAAATGGAATAGACGGTATTACATTAACTCTAGGAGATAATGGTCAGTTTGGTGAGTTCGGAGAAGTAACAGGAATTGTTTCAGTGATTAACGGAAACGAGATGAAGGTAACATTCTCGACAGGACCTTTATCAAACGCAATTTTAAACTTCGTAACTTATGATAGAAAACAAGAGTTAGATGAACAAAAAAGAGAGCTCGAGGAAAGAAGAGCATTAAGAGAAGAAGAAGAAAGAGATAATAACATTGAAAAATCAGAAGGTTATAGAGAAGTT
>JAONMX010000001.1 GCA_028378565.1 Bacteriovoracaceae bacterium | reverse complement strand
TAGTACTTATAGCTTTTAGTTCTGTGAATTTGTTTGCTCAGGAGCAAATCCTAACAGATACTCAAATTTACGATTGCTGTGATGTTTCAGTCGCAATGAACGATAATGGTGACTGGATTGTTGCCGGCGGAAAGGGAGCTTATGTCAATGGCAGGCAAATCCTAACAGATTCTCAAATTTACGATAGATCTGATGTTTCAGTCGCAATGAACGATAATGGTGACTGGATTGTTGCCGGCGGAAAGGGAGCTTATAAAGGGTCAGCAAAAAGTAATTAACTTTTCGAGATCAAACTTTCCTATTTAGGTAAGATAAAACGGAGATGCTTTTTCAAGTTTTTGTAATCTGGCTTAATCACGACTCCAATACAATCATTTATAGTTAGGAATCCTTCAGGTCCAACGCTTCCACCGTGAAAAATAATTACAGGAATGCCAAGTTGTCCTCTTTGGCAATACTCTAGGAGCTCAAGCCCATTCCCATCAGCTATTTGGTAATCAGTTACGATGAGATCGAAATCTTTTCGTTCGGAGAGAATCAACTGGGCCTTATTGCCACTGTTAGCTGTGACAATTTCAGATTCGGGGAACCAAGAGACCATTTCAGATAGAGTCATTTCTTGTAATTCGGAGCAATCTTCGACGTAGAGGATTTTCTTTTTCATCTCTACAATTTTCACTACGTTTTGTGATGAATGCTATGAACGTCTGAAACTTCTCCCAAAAAACTGAAATCTCTCGCAAGGTGGGAAAGGTCTTGACTCAATGATTGATAGGATTAGTATTAATGATGGCCATTTATCTCATGGCATTTATTTTGATAATAACACCTTTGTTTCAGAAGTTTTAAAAATTAACACTTCTATTGATCTTGATTTTATAGGAAAAAGCGATAATCCTATGGGCTCTCTCATCTTTAACGGTAGAAATGGTGCGAGATTATTACTTTCCCATATTTATACAGAAAATTTAAATTTAAGATCTGAGACAGAAGTAAAAGCAGACATATCTTTATCAAACTCACCAAACATAAAAAGAATTTTCAATGAGTCATCAAAGTTAACTATAAAAGATACAACCGTCAATAATCTATACCAAAGCGGAAGTGGTGAAACACATTTATACAGTAAAGCTAATATAGATAATGTTAGTATATCCAACTCAGAAAGATTTGTACTAACAGGACAAGCTAAAGTTAAAGAATTACAACTAAATAACTCGACTGGGGATTATGATGTAAATATCTTGAATTATAAATTTAATGATTCCAAAATTGTCATTTATGGAAGTGAAGCATATGGAATAAAGCTTAATAGCTGTATCTATCCTAAGGATGGGTTCATTATCGCGAAACCAGCGGTTTCATTTAAGAAATTAACAGTTAGAGAAACTAAAGGTGTTTCAACATCAACCTATGATAAATTCTTTTCTAATATTAATAATAAGAAACTTTTGGCCGACGTTTATTCACAATTAAAACAGACAGCTAGAAGTAAAGGATGTATTGATGATGCCTATCTCTTGGCTGACCCAATTTCATTGGTCTTGATATGACCTGTGGTTCTCCATTTGAATGTTTTGGAGGACTTCTTATAAGAGGTATCAAAAACCTTGAAACTAAAGAAGAAGTTAATGGATGCGCTAAGGTCTTGAACCATCTAATAAGTGGGAAAGAGAACACCAAACTCATCTCTAAGAAATGGAATCAGGACGAACTCATCGCTCTTACTGAGCTTGATGACAGCAATATATTTGACTGCCAAGTATTTCAGCTTATTCCTAATGATTCTCAAGTAAGGCAAACCCATATATTCATTGGAACTAGAGAACATGGCCAAAAAGTTGAAAAAAGCATCGAGCAAAACTATTCATCATATTCTCTCAAAGCAATCTCTTCACTTTCAATAAAATCATCAAAGAGAAAATATCAAAAAATTGAGTTTTCCAAACCCTGTAAGAAAGCATCTTAATAGTATCCACATAGCCAACCTCCCGAAGTATCTCAAAAATTGGCACAATTCGTGCAGATATATTCGTATAAATATTTGATATCAAGATTTGCAGAATTGGCAGAAGTATCTAGGCCATTTATCTACAGTATTAAAGATCAAGAATACAGAGACAATAGCGTTCAAGCCTCTACAATAATGAAGCTACTTAGTGCAATTCACCCGAGTCTAACATACAAAGACATTGTAAAAAAATATTCTAATAACAGACATTTCGGGAAAAAAATCTCAACTTCATACACAGTTAAAATGTTCGAAGAGGAAAACCTTACAAATTGTCCAAAGATCATCAAACATCTATTAGAAGACAGGAAAGGATGGCAAGTGGCCACGAAGCTACTTTCAAAGAAAGGTGTCACAAAGGAATATGTTCTAGAAAATGGTGGCAAATCAATATATTCAATCCTTAAGCTAGGTGCCTTAAAAAAAGAAGTTGAAAGCGATTCTGAGTTCTCATATTTCAGATATGGAAAAGATGTAAGACTCGGTTTAAATACTTCTCTCAAATTAGCTAAACATTTTGTAAATGACTCTTTTCAGATTTCATCAGATGATCAAATACTTTCAACTATGTTCTGGGATGTTGATAAGAAAAAAATTAAACATGAAGCGAGAAGAATATTAATAAAAGCACAAAACGATCTCGCTAAGCTCTATAGATCAAATCCAGGCACAGATGTTATTATGACATGTATTCAACACGATAGTATAGAATACGATCATGATGCCGAGTTTGAGACTTACTCTAGAAAGAACATGGGCCATGAAGACTAAAGACTTTCTAGAAAAAGTAGCAACACAGTATAAGGGGGTTTTGCTCTCAATTTCGATAAGAGCTTAACCTCGAAGCTCCATAAGTATATCTCTAGAAATCCGGAATATTTCACATCTTGGAAAGGCACAAGTGGTAGTGTAGGAATATACAAATTAACTAAAGAATTTTATAAATTAATTGACGTAAATTTTTACGAACACTCATCTAGAGCGAAGATATGGTTCAGTGCTCTAGATTATCTTACCGTAAACTATTTTCTTTATAACAACAATATTGATTCTAAATATTCGATTAAGGCGAGTGGTTTATTGTTCGATAAAACAGGATTGCTTAGTTTTAGAAATAACTTACCCAAGTGTCCAGATCACATTGATACACTCGTCGGCGACAAAAGATTAGCGGAATCAATATTAAACTCTAAAAAAATACTTTCAGAAAAAGAAATCCACCTTCTACAAAATATCGAATCTCCTCACCAGTTACAAAGATTTAATAAAGACAATCTTTTAATTAATTAGTCCTACACATTTAAAACAAAATATAAACACCCCACATTGAACGTGCTAACGCACTCTTTGTTGGCTTGACCCTTACGGGTCACTCCCACACCCCCTAAGGGCTATGCCTACTTTAAACTTTCACTTATTTCAGACGAATGTGCCAGAGAAGCAATATCATTTTTGAATGTTGACCCTTTAACAAATTCAATTGGACCAAAGTATATAGAAACATCTATTAAGTTCGAAAAAATAAGAAACAAGATAGAAAGAAATGCAATAACAGAAAGTACTAAAGGAGTAGCATAATGAAATCAATTGTAAGTTATCCAAACAGAGGGAGTAACCGACTCAATCCCAGGTCAATTAAGCGCATTAGAATGTTTGGGCCTTTTATCTGGTTCTAACTGTCCACATTATGACGGAGAAGCTGATAGACGCGATTCTTATCACCGTTTACAAAAAAATGGAATGAAACCTGGTATCGCCTGTGATGATGGTGTTGCAGCATACTTTATAAATGGAAAATTGAAATCTTTTGTTAGTTCAAGAAAAGATGCAAAGGCATATAAAGTTGGAATGACTGATTCTAAAATTATTGAAGAACCCGTTCAGCCTAATTACCTGGCAGATGGAGAATAACAAGAATTTCAATAATTGTTATAGCTTCAGTTTTATAACGCAATGTGGCCTTTTGGCCGATTTCCACAGTGTTAGAATTTTCTAGTCAGTTTTTTAGGGCTGATATTAAAGACTTATGGCCTCAAATCCCCATTTAAGCTTCATAAGTCTTTGAAATATCGAGCTTGATAATGAAAGCCAGGTGACTTTCACTGTGATCTCAACAATTACAGTCTATCGAGCTAATTCATAAATAGCATGACCCGCTGCGTCACCGGCAATTGGATTCATGCTTTTTAAGGAGGAATCTCATGGAAAAAGAGATTTTACTTTTAGATTGTATTGGCGCAGTTCCAAAAACTGCAAATGAGACTATTGACCTTATTTACAGAAATGATGTCAGTAGCGGAATTCATCGTAGAGATTGGAAGTATTATCTTCATCTCAACAAACTCTTTGCTCCCCTTGAGAAGAAAGGTTTTATCCAGCAAGTTGGCTCCAAAATTGGGCCCTCTGGTAGATCTGAAAAAGTTTGGGGACGTACAGTTCTTAGCAACAGCATTGCAGTAGATTTTCAAGGACATGCTCATGAGCAAGTTTTTGAGGATATTAGCATTGCTAGCTAGTTAAAAATTATGGGGATTTGGAGGGCGCTAGAATCTAGTGCCCTTTTTTCAAACAGTTAACGAATTTCTTTTATTATTAAAATTCTATTGCTATAAGCGTTACATGGAACCCATTACAAATCAGCAGCTATTTGAAATTGAAAGAGAAATCGATAAGAAGCTAAGTCGAATCGAGTTGCTTGATGACAACAATTCATTTGAAAATGATGAGATAATTATATTGAAAGATGAAGTGCAAAACCTATTATCTTATCTTCGCCGAGTTTCTAAGATAAATCGAATTGCTTTGAGTGGTTTACGGCTGGTTTGATTTTTTCTTTTGTTTTCCTTTTCCATCTAGTTTTTTAAGCCTTTCTTCGCCATCAGCAACTACTTGATCAATTTTACTATTTTTTACTATTTGGTTGTTTAGTAAATCTTTTTCACGGGCCGTCGCTATTGGGCTTTTAACAACAAGTAGTCGAATTACATTCTTTCTCCAGAGCGTGCTATCAAAAACCTCAGAAAAGGCATTTAGGGGAATTGTTGCTTCACTATCGTGGAGAGAGATATGAATTAAAGAGTTTTTTCCTTTCTTCTCTTGATTTCTAGAAAGCTTGGTAAACTCTTTAGGTGTGATCGCATAAAATTCAGCATCTTCATATTTAGGAATTTTTTTTAAATCTTCTTTGTGTTGCTCTAGATTGCCCTCTGCCACATAACGTTCAGTAATTCTACTCAAAGGCATTCTTGACTGAAAAAGAAGTGCTGAAATTTGAACAGAGCTATCCTCGTCAATTTCTTTTTCAATTCCTGATTTTTTCATAATGGCGTTTATGAATACTTCATCAGTAAGTTTAACGAAATCATCGAGAGAATGATTTTTCCAAATAGATATTTTCTTTTCATGAACAATGTTTTCAATTAACTTGCCGAACAAGAAGCAAGTTCGATGTAAATAGACTTGATTAAACATCTGTCTTCTTGAGATTAATATTTGTTCTACAGATGAAACAGCACTTGGTGATATTCTTATATAAAATCCGTGTGCTTTATTGTGTTTTAAACTTATAGAGTTGATAATGTGATCAATGTCAATAGAACTAATCTTGACGCCAGAAAAATGAGAATCACGCTGTAGGTAATCAAGTCTGTCGGCATCTATTTCACCAGATATGATCGATTTAAAAATTTGCTTTAGAGAGTATAGAAATTCGTCATTAATTTTTTCTTTACATGTTAGCTGGGCAATTTTCTTAAGATGTGCTTTAAAAGTATTTGACGGAACAATATCGTCAAAAAGCATTGAACATATATCCTGGGCTAAATCATTCTCAGGTATCATCTTCTTGATTAGAGCAGCCGAGATGTGCTCGTGCTCAAGCTTGCTTGAGTTAAATTGATCTGAGTCCCCTTTTGACTTAAACCATTTTTCAGAAAATTTGTATTCATTGTTCAATTCTTTTAATTTTTTCGGTTGAAAACAATGTTCAAAAAAGTGGCTTAATGGACCGTGGCCTAAATCGTGAAAAAGTCCGGCAAGTCTGATTACTCTCAAAGTGTATTCATAACTTTGCATGCTGAGATTTTTCTCTTTTAAAGGGTTTAAAAGAGCATCACAGAGCTAGCCAGCTAAATGCATAACTCCAATAGAATGAGCAAATCGGCTATGAACTGCGTTTGGGTACACAAGATATGTTAGACCTAACTGTTTTATGTTTCGTAGTCTTTGAAAATATCTATGGTCAATAAGGGCTTTTTCTTCATCATTAAAACTTATACTCCCATGAATGGGGCAAGTAATATGGTGTCTACTCATTTTAACTCCAGTTTACTAAGCTACACTTTTCGCTTTTTCCGAATTGATGAGTAAGCTCTCATAAGATTTAGAAACTTCTCTAAACCAGTTACAAAATTCCCTAAACTCAATAGCCTATAGTTGGTTTCCTATCGGCTAGATCGTGGAGATTGTTGAGTGTTTTTGTCGGAAAATTGTGATTTTAGATACTTCGATTACCTATAAGCACTCTTGGGTCCATCCCAAATTCTGTCACGGCAGTCCTGTACGATGGTTACATGACGGCATTTCTGCCCTCGCTTTCATGAGATTTTAACGATATAACTAAGAATGTGCGGAACTAGCCGTCTCCGCCATATTTGAACTTTTTAAAAGCGACAAGTACTTGAGATTACTTGGTTTTTGATCGCTCTTTTTAGTTTTGGGTGTTAAAAAGTTCAAAAGTTCGGTGGCTATTTTGTTATTTGATTTGAGACAAGCTCACCTAGAAGAACATCTTTGTAATTTTTATTAATCATCATATCTGTTGTTTTGACCACAACTCGATAATCACATACATGACTTGTTTTGATTGAGAATTTGTATTCCTCATTTGGCTTTATTTTGATTTTTTTAGGTGTCATTTTCTTAGGGTTATATTCTTTGAGTTCATGGAGAACTTTCTTTTTTCCACGAATATCTAAGCAAGATACTGAATATGAAACACCTAGTGGGTCAACAGTATCGACAGTTTCTTTACTAACATTTTTGTAAGCGCATTTAATTTGAGTCTTGTCTTGAGAGCACTCTAATGACATCGCTTTAACTGGATTTTTATAGGCTTGTTTGGCCAGTTTTAAAAACTCTGATCTAATTGCCTTAATTGAGTCTGACTGATCTCTTGATGTCCAAAATATTTTATCATTACCAATGTGAAGCTCTTCAACTATTGCTCCTCCTCTTGGTTGATGATGTTTGATATTTTTTCTTTTAGTCGTGATAAGCATTTGAAGCTTGGATAAGTCATCTTTAGAAATCTGATATTCAAACTGGCCAATGGTATTAGGATATTTAGCGAATGTTGGTGAGATTTTTGATAGAGAAATATCGCCCTGAGGGTTGATTGTAATTGTATCGTCTGTATAAGATTTCATGGCTCCACCATGAACATAAAATATAATATGATTTTTATTGGATGAAGTTGCAAACGTCATAGTGCTGATCAATAATAAGAGAGTGAGTATATTTATTTTTTTATTCACAGATGTCTCCCAACATTTCTTTAATCGCGTAAGGGTAGAGCTTGCTATCTTCAACTTGACCATAAGAGCCTACTCTCATGATATCTCCTATCGGGCTAATTATTTCTCTATCGGGACATGCTGGGTCTGGATAAGTGTCTGGTAGATTAAGCTTATGACCAAGTTCATGTAAATAAAGAGCACATCTATTTGAGTTACTCATATTAGGATTAGCGGCACCCTCTGTCGCCCAGTTGCCTGAGTCTGCTCTATTTGTTCTCGTGTGAAGGTTAACAAAATGGTCACAAACCTGTTTGTCACGAGGGCCAGTTTCATAATAGAAAGTTAAGTCAAGCTTAATGCCAGATTTTGCATAGAAATTCACAATACATTTTTTCGTATCTTCCAACACTCTGAAAGCTTCTTCTCGATCCTTTTCTTCTCCCTTAAATAAAAAGTATATACTTGTTGAAATCACCAATTGTCCTCTTTTTTTAGATAATGTATAGTTACCAGTAGTAGTTCTATAGGCATGTTTGGATGAATCTATTCTGTGACTATACGGATCTAGTTCTTTAGCATCTTTTTTACACAATCTTGATGTTCTCTTTTCTACTTTTTTTTCCTCGCCGTCATTAATAGTCTTTAAACAATTGCTTATATACCCATTCTTCTCAGCGTAATAAGCGACCTTTCTATCAATATCACCATTTTGAGCATTCCAAGCCTCAAAAGCCTTATCACTAGTAAATAACTGTTGGCCTTGAGCTGAACAAGTATTATTCTGAGAAACATTACCTAAAAGAGTATTTACTTGTTCAAGTGCACCAAATCTATAATCCCACGCTTGAACTTCGAGTGATTGTTCAAGCCTTTTCATCTCATCAACCTTAGGTTTCATTTCTTTGAGTATTCTATCTTGATCTTTGTGAAGTCGATCGAGAATTTTCTTAGTTGATGATGGTGACCAGAAATTGTTTGAAGTTGTGTTGTGTTCTGAAATAAGACCTTGATTATCTCTAAATTCAGCACGTAATTTTGCAACTTCTGATTCTAAGTTATAATAATTATCCAGATCACTTTTAGCCCAAGTAAGTCCTGATAATAATATCGATAAAAATGTGATTAATTTCAATAAGTTCATCATTATTATCGTATCGAATTAATTGGGGTTTTTATAAGAGAATTGGATAGATTCGAACTGTTGGGAATATATTTCTTGTTCAGTTATAGCAGAGTAAATAAGTTTATTACTTTGGGACAAATCTCCCTTACTCAACGCTCTCCCATACCATCGACATTCAATAATATAGATACGCCGATGTGAAATAGTATCGAAGTCCAAAGAAAACCGATGCCCTATTTGTAATTCCCATTATTCACCTCACTTTCTGTTTAAATAGATTAATAAAGTACAAAGAATCGAGGTTTATTTTATATTTATCAACGATAAAGGTGGTAACTGTCAAACGACAGTTACTTTTACACGCAAACGACAGTTACTTTTACACGCCAACGACAGTTATAATTACTCATCGAAAAGTCTCATAAGCCGACTAATGAACTCAAAAAAAGACCTCGTTTTGAGGTCAGTATGGCCAATCCTTAAAAGGTAACATTTTGGATTACTTTCCTGTAAAATTTAAGTAGCTCTTTTTTATTTAACCCCAGCGCTCGAAAAAAAGAGCTACTTAATTAAAACCCCTCTAGAAATAAGAATTAGTCGAACAGAGATTAGCTATAGATATTACTTCATTTATTTACATGGCAGATAGACATTAGTTGTTGCACAGTGAAGGTTTCCATCACCTGAATCATATTGGGATGTTGAGATCGAGCTAAGCCTTGATCCAAATAGTGGCTGTAACTTTCTTCGAACTTCTTCTTCTAGAGGAGAATAGATAATACTTTCATCTAAAGTCTCAGTCGTATTGCCATTCCACACTGGCACCGAACTAGTAATAGCTTGTTCAGAATAGAAGTAGCGTCCATTTATAGCTAAACCATTTACAGGATTTGGTAGTATTGGCTGGCCTATCGAATTCCAGGAGACAGGAAGGTCGATTACCTCTGGCTTACATTTCGCCCCTTTTTGCCGGCTTATTCTGGCTATTAAATCTTTAGTACTACGATTAATAATTGCTTGGGCATTGTCCCATTGTTCCTGAAGTTTTTCATTGGAAAGAATTGATTTTATTCTCGTGTCTAATCCCATAATTACAGAAACCTCTAATTTAATACGGTTCCATTCGTTACGCTCTTGAGTAGTGAGCTGCCTTCCTAGTGATTGGAGTTTCGTTAGTCGCTCCCAAAGAGGCTTGAGTAAGGCTCTCTTCTTAGGATTATCCCTTAATGATTCATGGGCTTTTATAATGTCAAGATGAAAAAAGACCCTCTTCCCCATGTCTTCATGAGATGGACGTGTTTGTAAAAATTCTCTCATAGCTATTGGTGAAGCTCTTAAAACTGCGTATCCACATGTAGACTTCGAAGGAACAATATTAAAAACTTCATCTATATGACCAACTGCTAATTTAGGTATCTCTAACTCAAAAACATCTTGATCCTGGCGAAAGAAATTTATAATTTCGGGGTCTGCAGCTTTATCTCCGGATTTTCCAATTACTATTCCCCCTCCAGGAACTCCCATGAAGTTCCCCCCCATTAGCGGACTGTCTAAACCTTTTCTGCCCCACAGTAGACCAATTGCTTCATTCTTAGCTGATGACGGATTAATAGGCTTATCTAAAAAATAGTCTACAGACTCTTTGCCGTATAACTCTTCATAAATATCTCTATCCTTCTGTAAAATTAAGTTATAAGTTGAATCAAATTTACTCAAATTTAAGAAGCTTGACTCATATTTATAGCCACACTGTCTTGAAACTTCTTCCATTAAGCCCGTTGAATTATAATTAGTGCCTCTACTTTGACTCTTGTACGGATTTGAGACAAAGGATGTTCCCTCGGAAGAACTTCTAAAAAGACCTGGATCTCGCATATAAGTTGGGACAGGTGAGGATACAGGAATGATATTTAGCCTATTACCTCCAGAAAGATTTGATAAACCATTCAACATTTCTTCTAGTTCAGACATACTGCTTTTCTCAATTATAATGTTAACAGTTGCCCCATTACCCTCAGTCCATATTTTCCTAGCGATCTCCTCGCACGATTCTTTATTTTGAGGATTACATGATACAAATACTGCTGATACAGGAGTATCCCCAGATATGATCTGAGGCTTGATATTCTTTTCTCCACATTTAGGAATTTCTAAGCCAGGGTTAAGTACTTCAAGTAAAGCTGGCTCTGTTTCGCAAATTAGTTTTTCGATTGTACCGTCACGAAGGTTACGACAATCACCAGAAGCCGTTCCATTCCCTAAGAATCCACACAGACAGGCAAATATTAGAAAGAGTTTATTATTAAGTTTAGTCATAATTTATAAGTGCTATTTAATATAGTTACCTCTCTGGACTTATCGGCTAACCGCTTATAAAAATAAAGTACTACCAAACTAAAATCGTTTCCTTATTCAACAATTAAATATCTTTTGAATGTAGAACCATTTAGAATACAGATTACTCCTGACTTATTTACCTGTACTAAGAAACGTACACTTTGAAATACCTTGATTACAGGAAATGTGTAACAAGAGTGTAATTACTTGATTTTACGACCAAGGCCCTATTTCTTGGCCTCTCTGGCCCTGATACTCTCGCCACTAAACTCAAGTATTGTTGAGTGGTGTACGAGCCTGTCTACTGCTGCCATTGTGGTCATTGGGTCTTTAAATATCTGCTCCCACTTGGAAAATACCAAGTTACTTGAGATCATAAGACTCTTTCTTTCATACCTGTCGGCCAAAAAGGTAAAAAGAACTTCCATTTCGTCACGGCTTTGTTGAACGTAGCCAATGTCATCTAAAACACCACGTCAAACTTATCAAACCTTTTCAGTGCCTTTTCAAGCTCTAATTC
Organism: Bacteriovoracaceae bacterium; assembly: GCA_028378565.1. GTDB lineage: Bacteria > Bdellovibrionota > Bacteriovoracia > Bacteriovoracales > Bacteriovoracaceae > JAAEST01. The sequence continues at coordinate 152,370 of JAONMX010000001.1, read as the reverse complement.
TTTCTTTGCCACAAGAAGCTTCTCAACCAGCTTAAACGTTGGAGAAAAGTAAACGCTCATGTTAAATCGAAGAATAAGTTCACGCCCTAGAGCACCTAAAAAATGGCTCTTACCACGACCGGGAAGACCAAAAGCGAGGACATTTCCAGCTTCATAGACAAACTCCCCCTTAAGTAGTGCAGCCAATGACTTTCTAAGCTTTGCTGTTAATAGTCTCTGGTCCATGTCATCCAGTGTGTACTGTGGTGGAATCTTTGACTGCTTTAAAAGGCGTTGTGTTTTTTGCTCAACTCTATGATCTCGCTCCATCGTGGAAAGCTCACTTAAAAACTTCTCATAAGACCAGTTGGCTCTTGTTGCTTTCTTTTCAACTTCTTCAAAGTTACTGGCAAAGGCAGATAGTTTTAGTTCTCTTAAAAGTTCAGTGGTATTGGTTTTCAATGTCATCTCCTAATATTAGATTATCGTAAAGGTTTAGGTCTGGTATCAGCTCAATTGAGTCTTCAATTATCTGTGTTTTGGTAAGAATCAAGTCAGTAATAATATCTATAGATACTTTGGGCTTCTCTTCTTCAAAGATGAGAGCTAGGGCAATATCAACATCCTCTTCAAAGTTATCCGCTGCAAACTTCAAGATACGAAGGTACTCTAGCGTTGCAGCTCTATGAGACTTATTTTTAATGAGCCATTCATATGCCATTTTAAAATTGTTAGTTGGATAAAGTTCTTCTCGGTACTTGTATCCATCAAAGGCAGCAGGCTTTCTCACAAGAGAGTGGATAATGTGACGATAGTTGATAACTGAGCCACGATCACCAAGAACTCTTGGCATCTCATGCACACAAGTGGTCCCGGAAATTAACTCAATCTTGTTTTCATAGATTTTAGCTTTTAATTTTGATCCGATAAGACGTGATGGAACTGAGTAAGTGACTTTCTTTACATAAATAGTACTTCTGTTTCTGACCTTAACGTACTCTTCTTGATACTCTGGGAGTGGCTTTGATGGGATTGAACGAAGGTGAACTTTTTCTTCTTCAAATTTCTTTGTTCTTGCCTTGTTCGCTTTATCAATAAGAGTGCGAAGGAATGATTCATAATCTTCAATGGTATCAAAATTAAAACTACCTCTGAGTAGGAGTGCTTGCTTAATCTTATTTTTAAGATGACCATTTTGAGATTCAACGACACCGTTTTCATGAGGTGAAGCGACATTAGTCTTTTGTGCTTTAATTCCATAGTAGTTTAAAATTTGTAGATACTCTTCGTTAAAGATACGACCTTTTTTTTCTTTTACAGGTCTATGGGTAGCAGCAGAGCTATTTCCATTACACTTTTAGAGAGCCAAAAATAAGCCTCATTAGCATGGGGTCTTTTAAGATAGTTCTTAAGTATTTCGATATAGTCTTTATTTTCAAGATTCTCTTTTTGACTTAGAATATCTTCAAGCTCATTGTAGTCATTAATTCGATTAACGAGAGTTTCAAGTTTTGCTAAGGGATCACTATCTAGATCAACTCTAGCGTCTATGAGCGTTGTTAATTGTTCATTTGTGAGCTTTTTTACACAAAGGTAGCTAGACTCTATACCTCTTATCTCCCCACCACTTCTAAGTGCCACTTTAAGAGCAGACAGAAGCCTTTTGTCTATACTTTGATCATCTTTAAGTGCAGATAGTGAATTCTTAATAACGTCTTTATTTGATAGAAGATTACCAAGAATAATAAAGTCATCACCTTTAGTGTGATTTGCAAAATCTATACAATCTTCACCTGTAAAGCAGTAGGACTCTAAGTTCTTGTTGATAATACCGACCTGTCTAGTTTTGTAAGACATGTCCTCTTTGGCCACTTTTTTATGTATTTCTTCGGGGCTTAGTTTATCAAGCAATAAGCTTCCCCCTTCTAAGTAGGCATAGGAATAACTTCCTTGAGACAAGATTATACCTGATTCATTCATTGTGTAATTGATTGCCCCAAGACAATGCCAATGAGTGAATCCAGCACAGCCAAAAAGAGCATTTTTCTTATCAATAATTGCGATTGAAATTGTCATTGATTTATTTCCTAGATGTTACTTTTGAATAATAAGTATATCCCACATTCTATCGTTATCACTTGGGTTTTTGATCAAAACTCCCTTGTAACCGTAAATACTAGTTACTTCACCTTTTATAAACCTATTCGCTTTTTTTAGGTTTTGACACTTAAGAACAACTAACCTATGCCTTGTCCTATTTGCATCAACAAGTTTGACTTGAGATTTTCGAGCTAAATTTGAATTATCATTACCTAAAATTTTTTGAAAATAACTTTTCGATTTTTTATTAACATCAATGATGACGGCCTCAATTGCGTAAACCCCATTTGGATGGTTTGATTCGAAATTAGGTCTCTTAAGTCCTTTTTTGGGCGGTTCATATTCAGTTAACCATAGCCTCCTTCTAAGTCTCTGCTACCGTCAATTTCGTAAAACTGTACAGTTACCGAAATAATATTGGAGAGCTTATGAAAAATGCGTTAGGTAATATCGAAAAACTGCAGGATTTCGTTGATCAGAAGTCGAATGCGAAATCTCCAATTCAAAAATGTATTAAGTTTCTCACTAAAGAGGCCAATAAGAACAAGCTAGACTATAGCCAGCTCAGATATATTTTTAGAGTGGTGAGAGAAAATTGTGATATTGAGATATCGAAGAGTAAAAAGTCACTGTATCAGTTGCCGACTAGCGATGAGCTCGTCCAATTCTATTCAGTCATTGATAATCCTGTTCATAAATTAATATTTCAGTTTTTCCAATCTACTGGTTTAAGAGTGTCAGAGCTCTGTAATCTTGAGGTGTCTCAAATTGATTTTCAAGAGAACATGATTTTCATTAAGGAAGGTAAAGGAAAAAAAGATAGAGTCGTTCCATTTGGTAATAAATTGAAAGAGAAACTTGGCCTTTATCTTGAGACTCGCAACAACAGGTATCTATTTGAGTCTAATCGTAACTCCAAGTATTCAACGAGAAGGATTGAACAAATTTGTGAAAAATATTTAGCCGACTGTGAATTACCCATAAAAATAACGCCACATACATTTCGTCACATATACTTTTCATTCTTGGCTCGTAATAAAGTTTCTAAGGAACATAGAATGTTAATTGCTGGCCACTCTAGTGGGAAAACTCAAGATATTTATACTCACTTGAGTATTGGCGGTATTAAAGATGAAATTATTGATATTTTGGATAAGAGTTAAACAAAGTTGGTGTGATCAAAATTATTTGGGATTCCAATTTCTTCATCATCCAGTTCAAATTCAATGCCAGCAACTTTTTGAAATTCTTTATGGAAATCATGAAGCAATTTAGACCAGTCTTGTCTAGGGTATTTTTGGACAATGTGATTGTGTTTTTTATTAAGTTCTAACTCTATTTCAAACTGCTCGTCTCGTCCCTCATTTCTTAAGGTGACACCAAAGGTCGCCATATTAATATCACCTTTTCTTTCACTTTCTGAAACGATGGAATGATATACGCAATCGACCCAAATTTCATAATCATAAGTCTCAAGGCAAGAGTCCAATGTAGAGGATAAATAATGTAATAAATCGTTTTCTAATTGGATAGTGTCGTTATCTTTCATTGAATAAAGATGTGAAGTTTTGAGATATTCTAATAGAGAGTTAACTTCATGCTCGATTTGATCTATGATAAAGATAAAATTTTTCTCTTTTTTGAAATAATCCTTTTTCGGTATGTAGTTATTTTTTGTCTTGGCCTCAATTGAGAGTTCATAAATATCGTCTCTATATTCATCAATAAGCTCTAAGTTAATTAGTACAATATTCTGCTTGTCACTATTGTCATTTTTTTCAGAAGGCGTCATCGTTTTGATATCTAGATCAAATTTCATATTACCCATACGATAGTTATTTTTTAAAAAGCTCTCAGTCTTCTCAATTAAATCAATTTCATCAAAACCATCTAGTTCACTTGGCAAAATATATTCTATGTCATCAGCATCTTTGGAGTCCCAAACACTAAATTTATCTATTGAAATGGTATTGTCTGTAAAAATATTGCGATATGTTTTAGAGCCGAATATGATTCAGCAAGAGAACGCTTTAAACGACAACTTGAGTGGCAAGATAAGTACTATAACTTCAAGGATCTACTGGATAAATATACTGAAATGCAAAAGAGAAAATCTCCATATGGTTACAAGAATAGCGTTCATTATTTAAGATACTATGTTCTTCCCTATTTTTTGAATATTGCTCAGAACAATAATATTAATAATTGGCACTTGAGTTATAGGAAATTCAAAATATGGCTTGAAGATGATGCTAAGCTAATCAGAAATCCTAAGAAGAATATTTCATACAGTTCTAAAAATCATGCAGTGAAATCGCTTAATACATTTATGCGTCATCTCAAGGCGGAAGGTATTGTTAATGAACTCCATATTTGTGTGGCTTTTGATGAGTCTAAGTTAAATGAGAAATCTATTGATGACGTTATAAGTGAAGATGAGAGCTGGATCGTTTATAAAAAATTAAGAGAACTCAAATACGATAATGAAGCAGAGTATTTTCTGATGCTCTATTGGACTGGCATGAGGTTTAATGAAGGGCTTGGCATTTCATTAGCTGATATTTATAAAGGCGAGATTAGTAGAGACTCACTTAAGAACTTACTCAGGCGTAATTTAATATTTCATAAAGATGACAAGAATATACCAAGTGAATACTTTCATCGCTACTTCGGCTTCTTTACGCTCTCATCTCAGCCAGATAATGGTGGGTCGAAGTCAATTGTTAGAGATAAATGTGATCAGGTTTTAAGAAAGCCACTAAAAATGAAAAAGGCCATTAATGAACGTAACACGCGAATAATCCCAGTGGTCTGTGAAGAACTTTGGAAAATATTATGTAGACGGGCAAAGGCCCAGTATAAATTGTGGAAAAATAATCATTATCTTTCACGAAATCAGTCTGACTATTTATTATTTGATGGGATAGTACAAACGACATCAATGTTTAGGCTCAAAGAGGCATTCGAAAAATCAAATCTTAAGTACAGGTCATGGCATTGTTGTAGGCACAGTAGAGGAACATTTCTTCATGGAAAAACTGGTGATAAGGAATTATCTATGCAATGGCTCGGTCATGCTAGTGAAAAAGTTCATAATAAATACATTCATACCTATGAGGGCTTGATGAGAGAAATCCAGGCCAAAGAGATGGATTGGAGCGATGAAGATTAATTGTTATGCGGCCCAATCAGTAATAATTTCTTTCTCCGATAAATTTAAAGCATTAGCTATTTTATAAAGAGTTGTTCTTCTTGGCATAGAAGCATTGCTAAAAAAACGACTTAGTGAAGGTTGAGGAATTTCAGTTACCCTTGATAACTGAGAAATACCGCCCCAGCTATCAACAAGTGTTTTTAGGTGGGCTTTAAAGCCTTGAACATCTTTAGCGATTAAATCTAAATCAGAATATTTAATATAAGGCTTTTGAACAGGTTCTTTTGGTTGTTCCTTATACTCATCAATCTCATCTTGAATGTCGGCAATGATATTACTTTTTTCTTTAGGATCACTTTCATTAGACCATAGCTCAAACAATTCATAGACACCTTCGTAATAAAGCCCAACCTCAACAGCGTTTGAGATAAAAATATCTGATAGGCCATCTTGCTTCATTAGTGAGGCAATTTGATAAAGTTGCACTTTTTGTTCTGCGTTTGTTTGAAATAGGCTCATAGTCTACCCCTATAAGTAAAAGTTCCATCAAGGATCTTTCTGATTTTAATTTTGAGTCTCGCCATTTCTCTTTTCTCAGTATTTGCATCTTTGATATATGAGGTGCAAAGAAATGATCGTCTTTCCTTACTATTTTCAAAATCAGTCTCAGCAATAACTACACATAAGCGAAGTTGATTTCTACCAGCTCCAATATTGTGCCACTTCATTTTAAAGCCATGCTTTATATTTTGGCCTTTTGAAGTTGCTGGACCCCAAAACTTAGAGTTTCCAAACTTTGGGTGATTAGGATCAAATGGGTCGTCTGTCTTCAATAACTCTGCATCTGGGCGTAAGGTATTTGAATAATCACTGCCGCTAAAAGCAGCTTTGGCCTTTAGGTCTATATATGATTGTAATGCCCATTCAGTAATGATGACTTCCATATAATCTCCTATCGGTAGTATAACATAATATATTATAACTTAATATAACAATTTATAACCTAATATTCGTGGTAACCCACTGAAAACACTTAAATGTACCATTTTTGAGCAAAAAGACGGGTCATTAGCTCAAAAGGGTTGATCAAAGGTGTAGGATGGTGGGTACAGGAGATAAAAGCATAAGTCTATGCAATTTCAGTAGTTTATCTCGATATTTCAAATATAAAAATTTAAGTTTATAATTAGAAATACAGGGGTTCAGGTGGAGCTGTCTCCGCCATTTTATTTGGCATTACAATTTCCAAATCTTTTTCAATTCTATGAAGACTTCAGAATCTATAATTATCCTATATATAGATAAATCTATATATAGAACTAACCGTATATGTAATTTTAATTATATTTATATATGTCATAATTATCTCATTGAGTAAGTTAATAAATAAAACAAAGGAGTTGTTATGAAATTAAATATTCAGAAGTTAGAGAATAAGATTAATGAAATTAATAATGAAATTGATGTATTTCAAAAGAAAATGTCTGCTGTTCCAGCAAGTGTTACTAACGATTTAGAGAAGGTTGTTAATGAGCTTGAATCTAAGAAGTCTAATTTCAAAGATAAGATAGATTTAATAAAAGATAAGTCTGACGATGCTATTGTCGATATGCAAATTGGTGTTGAGATGGCCTGGAAGGATTTATCAATTGCCTATGATAGTGTGAAAGAGAGATTCAAGGAGGTTGGATAAGATCGAAATATTGAGGTGTTCTATGAATGAACCAAAGATTAATCCAAATACGCCGGATCACCCAGAACCAAAACCCGGGCCAAAAGAGCCAGATATTCCTAGGAAGGTTCCTGTTGAGCCGGAGATCCCACAAAAGCCTCCAAAGGAGGTGCCGGTTAGAAAGCCGGAGGAATTTCCAATAAAAGAACCGGGTTAGAAGAGCAGTAAGTTGGTTGGTAAGGTTAAGACTTTCGATATTTAAAAAGTAGATAAAAAGAGCATGTCCCAAATAAAACTAAGAAGGTGCTCCAGGCAATATGGAAGCTACTAAGATTTAATATATAGAGTGAAAAAAGAAACTGTAAAATAATTGAAGTCTGTAAAAAAATAACTATAAACTTTTTAGATCTCTTGCTTATAAATATAGCTCCAAGTGGGGCACCGAAAATAACAACAGGTGCACAAACCGCCCAGTAGTTTAGTGCCTCAGTCTCAATTCCATGAAGAAAAAACTTTGAAACTACCCCTGTGATTGATAGGGCCGCCATTAAGACAACACTTGTTGGAGTCGCTATTTTTTCACTAACACCGTAATGTAGTGTAATTAATGAAAAGATGAGTATATCAATTCCACTACCAGTTAATGCCGTCACGACTCCACCAAATAATGCAAAAATTATTAAAAGAAAGTTTGTAGAGATCCCTACTTTTTTTAGAGACATAACCCTGTGTTGTAAAAACAAAACCAAAGCAAAACTGAGCCAGATAGATGTAAATGTAATTTTTAAAAAAGGTGGAGAAAAGTGGCCCTCTAGAAATAATAAACTTAATAACTGACCAAAAAACCCAGATAGAACACAAGGTAAAAGAATATCTCGCTGAATAGGTATTCTATTTTTAAAGATAGTATATGCCGCTGCACTCATTCCAAAGCTTTGAATTAATAAAGAGAAGTCTCTTGCTACTGATGGTTTAATATTAAAACCGAGAGTCATAACAGGAAAGGCTACGGCTCCACCTCCCTCACTTGTTGCACCAGCTATTAATGAGCCAAAGAGCATTGTTACTGACATGAACCAATTAGTGATAAAATCAGGCTTGAGAACTGTAAGCGAAAGACAAAGCCAAAATAAAAGCAAAGTAGTTTGATACCAATTTATGTATTTTTTCATATAGATGATTTAACCATGAGAAAGGAGTGTAGTCGATAATCTTCTATATGTAACCCGCTGAATTTACGTGGTATCTTTAGTCGTAAATTCATGCTTGAAGTTTTCGAAAAATATAAGTAAAAGATAGTACCCAATGCGCAGCCGTAGCTCAGCTGGATAGAGTATTTGACTACGAATCAAAGGGTCGCAGGTTCGACTCCTGCCGGTTGCGCCATTTTCCTTCTTTTTTTCCAAAACTTTAAAAATCCTTATACAATACATTTATGAAAGCAATTCTACATAAATGGAAATTACAGCAAGACACTGACAGAATCGAAGTCCTTCATATGGGTCATCTGTTCTTTGTGCTATTGGCGATGGTTATTGGTGTTTTCTCAGGAAAGGCCATATCAAGTATTATTCAAATATTGGTATTAATACCATTCTATTATTTATTTACGAAAACAAAGAAAAGTTTGTTCTATAGTTTTTGGACATTTGCTTCCCTACTCCTTGTTTATTTTTTATTTAAAATTTTTACATTATCTTTCTTTTCAACAGAGTGGATATTGTTCGCGCTAGCATTAATTGTTCTTATTATAGAAATGTATATGCTTTTTTCTCCAATTTATTACCCAAGAGTAAGCTGGTGGGAATATGACTTTAGATACCGTAACGACTTGAAGATAGAAGTAAATTTTAACGAGTCAAAATTTAAAGGAAGACTAACTGATTTAAGAAGACAAGCAGGATGCGTTTTACTATTTGAGGATCTTGAAGTTGGAAATGAAATTGAAATAAATGATAATGAAGCAGGGTTAGATTTCAAGTTTAATTTAGAAATAATGAGTAAGAGAAGATATAGCCTTGGACGACCAATTCATTACGGAGTGAAGTTTTTATTTCCCAATAGAGAATCCAAATTAAGATGGCATGAATTTGTAAACATGTGGAGTAATATAGGGCATGAGAAAAGAATGACGAAATTTAAAAAAGATACAATTCAAAATGAAGCCTGAAAGTTATTTAATGAATATTGCAATTGAGGAAGCTGAAAAAGCCTATCGGCTAGATGAAGTTCCAGTCGGTGCTGTTATAGTAGATTCAGATGGTAAAATTGTAAGCAAGGCTCATAATGATAAAGAGAAAACAAATAATCCTTGCGGTCATGCTGAAATATTAGCAATTCAAAAAGCAAGTAGTGAAATATCTAACTGGAGGCTTTCTGGGCATCATCTTTATGTAACATTAGAGCCATGCTTAATGTGTATGGGAGCAATAATGTCTGCGAGACTAGATTCATTAACTTTTGGGGCATACGACAAGAAAGGTGGATCTCTATCTTTGGGTTACCGAATACCATTTGATACTAAATTAAACCATCGGTTTAGCGTGGCCGGTGGAGTGGAACACTTTAGATGTTCCAAAATGTTATCTGACTTTTTTAAAGAAAAAAGAAACAAATATAATTTTAAAAAATGAATATTAAAAATATAAAATTCAAAATTTTCACAGTATTCATATTTCTTGTCATAGTTGAAACTACACTACAAATATTTTCTTATGTCTATGATACATCGTCAGTCAAAAGCTATTCAGGAAAAAGAGAGAAAATTGTAGTTGCTTATGGTGAGAGTACAACACAAATGGGTGGAGATTACTCGTGGCCAAGTCAACTAAACAGACAGCTTAATTCTGAGTTAAATAACAAGTACACTGTTATAAATAAAGGTGGTGTCGGAACAAATATGAGTACTATCTTATATAAAGCAAAAAAAGAGCTTAAAGAATTAAATCCTGATTATGTAGTAACGATGATTGGGGTTAATGATGAGAGGTTAAGTGATGAATACGTTGGATTAATAAGCTTTAATCAAAATAGCTATATTCAAAAAATAAAACTATTAAAATTTTCATATTGGGTAATATCAAGGACTTTAAATGAAATATCATTCACCTTAAATAAAATTTCAGGTAGGTCCTTAGAAGAAATAACAGATATACTTTGGAAGAAAAGAGAAATAGAAAAAGCGTTAGAGTATTTACAAAGCAAAGGTGAAGATGATGATGAAGCACTGGTTTTGTTAGCTTCAAAATATATTGAACTCAAAAACTATAAGAGTGCTGAAAGTGTACTCAATAAAATAAAAAATAAAAATGAAGAAGCGAGATTTGTAGAAGCAACTCTGCATTATGCACTTTTTTCGGAACATAATATTGTAGAACGAATTTTAGACATGGCCTTTGATGTTAATGCTGAAGAGAAAAAAAAGGTAAAATTTAATGATATTGAGGGATCTATTGATTTTTATAAAAATGTTCTTAAGGCTCATCAAGAAAATAAAATTAAATGGAAACACTTTATTAAGGATATAGGTGAAGACATAACACCTTTTGATTTTAAAGTTGTTATTGCTACGTTAAATATTTTTAATAAAAAATATGACGAGGCTAAGAAGAGTATCGAGAAATTGGTTGTAGAAAAAAACAATTTTAAACAAAAGAATTGGATTAAAAATAGTGAATCATTATATTTTCTTTTGGGAGATATTGAAAAACTTAAGGGTAATAATGACTTGTCAGAAGTGTTATATAAGAAAGCTTTGTCTAATAAAGATAATCTGAGTATTAAAAATAAAAGAAAAAGAACTGTATCTAGTGAAGTTGTTCTTAATAACTACTTTTATCACCTTGATAAAGCTATTGCTCTTCTCTCTACTCTGACCTCTCAAGAATCATGGCTTAAGAAAAAGTCTTTGATTGCAGAGATAGAATATATAAAAGGCGATTCTAAAAGTTCTTTAGAACATCTGAATGAAATTAATAATAGGAACATACATTTTGAAAATAAAAAGCTAATACCTAGGAATCTTTTATATTTAGGAATGGTAGATGAAGCACTGACCTTTCTGAATCAAGAAAATAGTAATTTAGATTACATACTACGAGAAAAGATATTCTTATATGAGACTCTTGGGATGGATGGTATTGATATTTTTAAAAAAAATTGAGTAATTTGGAAAAGAATAACAACATAATTACAATTTTTGATAAAAGCTATATTGAGTTTAATAGATTGATTACGGGCATGGGTGCCAAACACATTGTCATGCAATACCCATTAAGAGATATAGATGATCTTGAAGAACTCTTGGGTCAAAAAAAGAATACTTATTTTGTAGAGAATTATAAAAACTTTAAAGATGTGTTAGTTGATAAACCTTTTGAGTACTTGTTTATAGATAGATTTGCTGGTGATTTTGGTCATTGTTCAAGAAGGGGCAATGAGCTTATTGCAAAAAATGTCTTTTATAAGATTCAAGCTCTATCAAGTAAATAGACAGAGATTTTAATAAGTGATAAAGATTTATAGTACGGAGGATTGGCCGAGTGAATAATACTTTGCTGATATTTTGTTTTAAGTATTTTACGGAGGATTGGCCGAGTGGTCTAAGGCGCACGCTTGGAAAGCGTGTAAGGGGGCAACTCCTTCGAGGGTTCGAATCCCTTGTTCTCCGCCATTTTTAATGACTCGACGAGTTGACTGTTTTCATAGCTGTTAAGATTAGATCTTCAAATATTCTTTCATAATAAATTCAATAAAGAGACCATTGTTCGGCGCATAATTCTTTACAAAATAAGAGATAATCAATAGGATGCCATCGGTAGTCGAGCCTTCAACAATTGCTTTCGTAGTGAACTCCGCCAGGTCGGGAACGAAGCAACGGTAGCTTTCGGGGCAATGTGTTGATAGGTTCGGCTGCTGTCATTACCTTTGCCACTTATTCTCTCTACAGGTATGCTATAGCACTAATAAATTGAACAAATTTCTCTAAGAAATTAGTGGTGAATATGTCATATCAAGTTCTCTCTAGAAAATGGAGACCAAGAAAATTTCAAGATGTAATCGGGCAAGAACATGTTACTCGATCTTTGCAGAATGCTATTTTGAAAGAAAGATTAGGTCATGCCTATATTCTAACGGGTACAAGAGGAATTGGAAAAACAAGCATCGCCAGAATTTTTGGTAAAAGTCTTAGATGTTCAAATAGACTTGAAGATGGAAATGCCTGTAACGAATGTAATTCATGTATAGAGTTTGATAAAGGTAGTTCATTAAATGTTGTTGAAATTGATGGGGCCAGTAATAATTCTGTTGATGATGTCAGAGAGTTAATTAATAAAGTTCATACCCTACCTTCTTCAGGAAAATATAAAGTTTATATTATTGATGAAGTTCATATGCTCTCAACTCCGGCTTTCAACGCCTTACTGAAAACGCTAGAGGAGCCACCTGAGCACGTAATATTTATACTAGCAACCACAGAGCCCCAGAAACTTTTAAATACTGTTCTCTCTAGATGTCAAAGATTTGATTTAAGAAATGCAAGTTTAGATTATCTTATGACTCACTTGAAAACGATTTGCGAAAAAGAAGGGATCGAGTATGAAAACGATTCGATCATTAAAACAATTTGTGAGCAAGGAAAGGGTTCATTTAGGGACACGCTTAGCTTAATGGATCAAGTTTTAAGTTTTAGTCAGGACAGAAAACTTGATAGAGAAATTGTGTCAGTGTCCCTTGGTTTAGCAAATACTACAGCTGTAGAGAGATTGCTTCTTGCTGTTGTGAGTGGGGAGTCTCTTGAAGTATCTAATAATCTAAGAGAGATCTATAGTGAAAACGTATCCCTGCAAAATGTTTATATGGCCTTAACAGATGTAATGTTTAATATCATCGAAAATATAGACGGCCTAGTTAATATAGATATTAGCGAAGAGCTTAAGTCTGAATATTCTAAAATGGACTATTCAGAAGTTTTTTGGATATTTGAAACGCTGGTCAAAGATTATGAATGGATAAAGAAATCAGTTAATGCAGAAAAAGTATTTGAAATTGGATTAAGAAAATTAGCAACACGTAATGAAATCCTATCTGCAACTCCAATAAAAAATATCAAAAAAAAAAGTGAACTTAAGATAGATGCCTTAGTAGAGACTCCGCCACAGGTATCCTCTCCCCTCGAACAAAAATCTGAATATGAACCTGAACCTGAAGATGAAAGTGAGCAGGAAGTTAGTCTACTAGAAGAGGAGGTTCAAGCGAGCCCTGGCCCTACTGAAGAACTTGTTGTTGAAAAAAATTGGGATTCATTTTTGAGTTTCATAGAGACTCACTCGAAAGGGATAAAAGCTAACCTCGAGCATGGTAACCTGGTCGAACCAATTGTTAACAACGGTAAAAAGCTACTCATAAAAGTTGGCTTTAAAAAGAGGGCATCACTTTTTTACGAATATTTTAATGATAAAGAAATTTTAGATAAGCTCATTAATTATGCAAGACTTCACTTTGAAACGAGTGAAGAAAATACTGAAGTGAAGCTCGAACTATTACCTGATGAAATATCCGTTGATGAGTTTGAATCAATTGTTGATAAAGAAATAAGAAAAGAGCAAAAAGAAATTGCATCTAAGGAAAAAGAGCTTTCAGAGAACCCTTTACTTAAGCAAGCACAAGAAATGTTTAATACAAAAGTAGATAGAATAAAAGTAAATAAATAGGAGTAGGTATGGCAAAAAATATGAATAACTTATTAAAACAAGCTCAGCAAATGCAGCAAAAAATGAGCACACTCCAAAAAGAGCTAGAAACAAGAGAGATGGATATTTCTTCTGGCGGTGGAATGGTTAAAATCAAAATTAATGGCAAACAAGAAATAATTGATTTTAAACTAGATAAAGAATGTGTTGATCCAAATGATATTGAAATGCTTGAAGAGCTTTTAAAAACAGCAATTAATCAAGCAGTGAAAGAGTCTCAAGATATGGTTAATGGAGCAATGTCTAAAGTAACTGGTGGAATGAATATACCAGGATTGTTTTAATAGATGGAATTGCCAGAAAAATTAAAAGGTGCCATTGAAGGCCTATCAAAAATTCCAGGTGTTGGACAAAAAACAGCTTTAAGACAAGCTCTTGCTCTACTTAATTGGAATGAGCAAGAGATTAAGAGCTTAAGCTACTCTATTGAGCAGTTAACAAAACTTGGAGTTTGTGAAGTATGCTCAATGTTGTGTGATGATAAAAAGTGTATCATTTGTTCAACAGAAGATAGAATACAAAGTGAAACTCTGTGTGTGGTTGAGTCCATTACGGATTGTATCGCAATTGAGAACTCTAATACATTTTCGGGTAAATATCATGTTCTAGGTGGAGTATTAAATCCTTTACTTGGAGTTGGACCCGATGAATTAGGCCTTGATAAATTATTTAAGAGAATAAGTATTGAATCTGTAAAATCAATAATTTTAGCAGTGAATCCTTCTGTTGAAGGAGATGCAACTTGTAGTTATATTAAACAAAATATTTCTGATGAAGTAGAGGTTGATCGAATTGGTTTTGGAATTCCAATTGGAGGAAGCTTAGAATATTTAGATTCACTTACGATTTCAAAGGCCTTGGAAAATAGGAAAAAAATGTAATGAGTTATATAGAAACATTTAAAACTATTTTAAAAAATAATTTAACGCGTAGTTCAGAGCAAGCGATTTCGATATTCGTTGCTAGAATGGATGGAGTGATTCTTTTTTCTAATGAAAAACCTCCATTAGATAAGAATAAAGAGTCTATTGGTGCTTTGGTTGCTGGTTTGTGGCAAGCTGCAGAGCTATCAAACCAATTTTTAGAGTCAGCACAAGAAGATACGCGACTTTCTTTTGATACTTCCGATGGTGGCATATATGTATTACCAATCTCAATTAGTAATGAGAAACATCTTTACGGCGCCATGTATTCAGGACAGATTAACCCTGGAATGATAAAAAACCTTATTCGAAAGTTAAGAGATAAGTCAGAACTTGAGTTGAGAAATGAAGTCAGCACTTTAAAGAGTGAATATTTATTTAACAATGTAACTGATGAAGAAGTGGATAACCTTTTTTCATTTGTAGGGAATTGAAATGTCTTTTGTGAATTATAATACTAAAGAAGTTAACTGTAAGATTGTCTACTATGGGCCAGGCCTTGGTGGTAAAACTACAAATATTCAACATGTGTATAAGAAAACATCTGGTGAAAGTAAGTCGGATGTTATTTCACTAAATACTGAAAACGAAAGAACAATATTTTTTGATTTCTTACCTTTGGAATTAGGGGAAATAAGAGGGTTTAAAACACGCTTTCATCTATATACTGTTCCAGGGCAAGCCTTCTATGAAGCGAGTCGTAAATTAATTTTACGAGGTGTTGATGGAATTATTTTTGTAGCAGATTCGCAAGTAGAAAAAATGGATGCAAATATAAAAAGTCTAGAGTCTCTTGAAACTGATTTGAAAGAACAAGGTTACGACCTTTCTAAAGTTCCAATGGTTATGCAGTGGAATAAAAGAGATCTTCCAAATGTAGTTGCTGTTAAAGACTTAGAGGCACAGTTGAATAAAAGAAGGCTGCCTTCTCATGAGGGAGTTGCTATGAATGGTCTTGGGGTTTTTGAAACTCTTAAATCAATCAGTAAATTAGTCTTAATGAATCTTAAGGGTGGCCTATAATAACTTCATATATTTAAGATATATGACGTGTGCCTCAAGTAAGGCTTCTTGGCTATAGAAGCTAGACCTTGTGCCAATTAAATGATGACCTTTTATGATTCCGAGGTTACGACCTTTAAAATAGTCAGGATAAAGAGCGTTTTCAGCATCTACAATACCATCGTTAATTGACTCAGAAGAGAAGAATACTTTAGTAAGAATCATCCATATATGACTTTCATACCATTGTGCCTCTAGAGCAAGTGCAGTGTAGAATAAATTTTTTGGTAGTTTGGTATAATTTCTTTTGAACCATTTTGCTTGAAACTCATTAGACAGAGATTTTTGAAAGTCTTTAAAAAGAAAATCTACTTTGTTATCAACAAACTTATAAACTTTATTATTACTAAAGTTATGAATTTTATTAATCGCCTTCAAAATTCTGTGGTTTGTATGCTCGCTACCTAAAATGGGTGAAGCAATTGTGGATAACCCGATAATATATTTTTCAGCAAATTCTTTTTCTTGGCTTAGAAAATGGAGACTATCAACGCCTCCTTTAGAAAAAGAAACGATCCAAAGTTTTTCACTAGGGTTTTGTTTAATGTATTTAAATAACTGTTCTTTGATACTTTTTGAATTGAACTCGGTCGATTTCGTACCGTGAGCTTTTGGACAAATATATTTTACTCCAGTTTTTTCTTGAAGATGCTTAACTCCCCTTTCAAACGCAGGAGTACTAAATATCTCATTGAAAACACCACTAATAAGAACAATAGTGCAATTTATCTCAGGGACTACTAGTTTAGACTTATACTCTGGACTATGGTGAGCAAACTCAAGGTCATTAAATATTGCCTTAAAAATTTCTACATTTGTGGCCTCTTTATAGGATAACCGCTTATTTTCGATAACATGCTTAAGTATCGTTTTCGTTTTTTTATCGTATTCAGGATTTGTTGAAAAACTTGAACGATCAAGAAGGCTTGCAAGTAGTCTAACGTAACTATGACCAACCCATGTGGTCCCATTGAGCATGCTTCGAAGCAGTAAAATAAGTTGATAAGGATTGGGGTTTTGAATGAGCTGAGAGATCCGTGAAGAAACCTCTTCTATGGATTGAGTTGTAGCATTAACCAAAAAACCGCTTCTTCTTTTTCTTTTTAAAAAGAATCGCTTTATTTCACGCTCTAATGATTGAGAAGAAGTTTTCATTTTGTTATCAACTTTATTTATGTAGCTATTAAAATTGTCTAAACGCACAATATAGTAATATCATAGAATGACTAAAAAGCTTAATTTCGGTATAACTTCAGTAGTTATAAACGATATTCATATGAAAAAAGGGGTACTTATGAGCCTTGATAAGAAAGAAATTGGTGTAATTGGCGGTAGTGGTGTTTATCAACTTGAAGGAATTGAAGTTGTTAAGGAGCATGATGTTGATACGCCTTTTGGAAAGCCAAGTTCGAAAATAATTGAAGCTACTGTAAATGGTGCAAAATGTTTTTTTCTTCCGAGACATGGAGTTGGGCACACAATACTTCCACATGAAGTAAACTATCGTGCAAATATTTATGCAATGAAGTCTTTAGGCGTTGAGTATATTATTTCTGTAAGTGCAGTAGGTTCATTAAAAGAAGAACTTCCACCTACAAAATTTGTTTTAGTTGATCAATTTATAGATTGGACAAAAGGCAAGAGAGAGAGAAGTTTTTTTGGAGAAGGACTTGTTGCACATGTGAGTGTGGCAAACCCAATTAATGAAAATTTACAAAATATAATTGAAGAAAATTGTAAATCAGCAGCACTCGATTATTCTAAAGGTGGTTCTTATCTTTGTATTGAGGGACCTCAGTTTTCATCAAAAGCAGAGAGTAATATTTATAGATCTTTTGGTGCAAGTGTAATTGGAATGACAAATGTTCCTGAATCGTACTTAGCTAAGGAAGCAGGTATTGCATATGCTACTGTGGCAATGGTTACAGACTACGACTGCTGGAAAGAAGAGCATTGTACAGTAGATGAAATTATGAAAGTTATGGCCGAAAATAATAAGAATGTTCAAAAATTATTAATGGATTTAATACCAAACCTTTCTAATAATAAATTTGAGTTTGTAAAAGAAAATAAAATTGGGTTAATGACTCCTGAAACTAGCTGGACTTCTAAGCAAAGAGTTATGCTTGAAGTTTTAATGAGATAAATTTGGAATATAAAAAACACTATTCAGTAATGCTTGAAGAACTAGTAACTTATGTTGCTCCTCAGTCGAATGAAAATCAGTTAATACTTGATTTAACTTTTGGTGGAGGTGGTCATACTGTTGAGTTAGCAAAGAGATATCCTCAGGCAAAAATTCTTGCTGTTGATCAAGACCCTGAAGCTTTTGAAAATGGTCAAAAAAGAATCAAAGAAGAAGGTCTAGAGGATCGAATAGATTTAAGAAAAGGAAACTTTTCTAATGTTATACAGATACATGAACTAGAAAAAGATTCTCTAGATGGTGTGATTGCTGATCTAGGTGTTTCTAGTCACCACTTTGATAGTCCTGAAAGAGGTTTTTCATTTCGATTTGAAGGACCTCTTGATATGAGAATGGATGTTGATAATACTGAAATTACAGCAGCTGATGTTTTAAATGATTTTTCAGCAAAAGAAATTGAAGAAATATTAAGTTCTTATGCACAAGAAAGATTTTCAAGAAGAATTGCAGAAAATATTGTTGAAAAAAGAAAAGAAGAAAAATTTGAAAATACAAAGCAGTTGGAAAATTTAGTATTCCATTGTTATCCAAAAAAAATGAGATTTGGAAAAACTCATCCCGCTACAAAAACATTTCAGGCACTTCGCATCTATGTTAACAGGGAGTTAGATGTAATATCTGAGACAATTCCTCAGTTAATAGATTATATAAAACCAGGCGGTTCGTTTGCAATTATAAGTTTTCATTCTCTTGAAGACAGAATTGTAAAAACAGAATTTAGAAAAATGGCTAAAGAAATGGGCATAGTAGATTTGATATCAAAAAAACCACTTTTACCTACTGAAAATGAAATAATTGAGAATTCTCGCTCAAGAAGTGCTAAACTAAGAGTAGTTAAGAAAAAAAGCTGAAAATCAGGGAGGAATTTTGGCAACGACTAGAAGAAAGTCTAAATCTTTTAAAGAGTATCTTAAAAATTTAATCTTTAGCTCTCAAGTATTCCCTTTTATATTAACTTTTTCAGTAATGGGCATTTTGTTTGTTCTATTTAGAATGAAAGGTGTTGAGATAAACTATAAAATTGCTAGTTTTAACAAAGACATTGATAAGATTGCTTTAGAGAATAAAGAGTTGAAGGCCAAAAAGGCAAGGTTACTATCAATTAAAAGACTTAGAGGTATGGCGAAAAGTTATGAACTTAAACAACCGAAAAGAAAACAAATAATTGTAATACCGAAATGAAAATAGATAAATTTAGAAAGCATAAAATAATAACAATTTTCTGTGCATTCATTGTAATGTTCGTACTTGTTGTCGGAAAAGCATTTAAGGTTCAGGTAATTGATAGAAAAGAATTGATTACACGTTCAGAGAGCCAAACATATAGAAAAATCAAAGTATATCCTAAAAGAGGTAACATCTATGATCGTAATGGAAACCCTCTTGCTATCAATATTCAAACGTATAGTATATTTACAATTCCAAAAAAATTAAAGAGTGAAAAGAATACTTATAGAAAAATAAGTCAAATCATTCCTAAGTTAAACTACAAGGATATTGTTAAAAAAATATCAGGTAGAAAAAGGTTTACTTGGATTGCTCGAAAAATAAGTTTAAGTAAAGAGCAAGTCGAGTCAATAAAAAGTTTAAAAGGTGTCTATATAGACTCTGTTCCTAAAAGGCTTTATCCGAATCATGAGATAGCTGCTCAAATACTTGGCTTTGTTGGAATTGATAATACAGGACTATCTGGTATTGAGTATTTGTACGATGAAATGTTAAGAGGTGAACCAAAAATCGTAAAGTATTTTAAGGATGCAAAGGGAAGACCTGTAAAGTTTGAAAGTTATAATCCAGGAAATGAAGCTAAAGATTTGAAGTTAACAATAGATAAGGATTTGCAGGCCGTTGCTGAAAAACATTTGAAGGAAGCAGTTGTTGAGCATGAAGCTCTTTCTGGTGGTGTTGGTATAATTGATGTTGAAACTGGAGAAGTTTTGGCCATGGCTAACTACCCTACTTTTGACCCAAATCATCTAAGAAGTACAAGTTCGAAATATAGAAAACTATCATTTGTTACAGACCCATTTGAGCCAGGTTCTACAATGAAAGCTTTTACAGTTAGTTCTGTATTAGAAAATAAAATTGCCACTCCAGAAACGTCATATTTTTGTGAAAGAGGAAGTTTTAAAGTTGATGACCACATCATATCGGAAGCTGATAGTAAAAAGAAACATGAATGGTTAACTGTAAAAGAAATAATTAAATACAGTTCAAATATTGGGACAACAAAAATTGCTTTTGATCTAACCTATCCGAAACTAAAGAAAACGCTTGAGAATTTTAATTTTGGAGAGAAGACAGGTGTAGAGATACCAGGAGAAAGTAGAGGAATTTTTAATAGTAATGAAAATGTAACACCTTTAACGTTATCAAATATAAGTTTCGGGCAAGGTATTGCAACTACAGGTATTCAAATGTTAACGGCTTATGCAGCAATTGCAAATGGTGGAAAGCTAGTAAGACCAACAATTATAAAAAATGATAGTAAAAAAGAATCAAAACAAATTATATCTGAGGATACTGCACAGAAAATGGAGAAGATGCTTTTAAGTGTCGTTGAGGATGGAACAGGTAGCGCAGCTCAGTTATCGATGTTCAAAATAGCAGGTAAAACATCAACAGCTCAAAGAGTAGATGAGAAAGGTGGCTATAGTGGGCATGTTGGAGGCTTTATAGGATACCCAGTTAACGTAGATAAAAAATTTGTAATGTATGTTTATATTGATAACCCAAAAGGTTCCTATTATGGAAACGTCGTCGCTGCTCCAGTATTCAATAAAATATCTCAGTACTTACTCTACAAAAATAAGGATTTCAGTAAAATAGAAGTTGCAGAGCATGAAGATGCTAACAACTTTGATACTGTAAAAATTAAACACTCTAGTGTAAGAAGTAGAGGTAAGGGAAAAGTTCCTAACTTTATTGGGCTCGACAAGTTCTCAAGTAAGAGACTGGCAGATAAATATGGAGTCTCAATTAATTCCAAAGGAATTGGTGTCGTTGTTGAACAACTACCACCTTCAGGAGAAACAATATCTGAAAACACAAAGGTGTTGTTAAAGTTTTCGCCTCCATCATATGAGTAGCTTAGAGAAAATATTTCAAAAATATAATATAGAGGTTCCTGAAGGAACCAGTTTTAGTTCTATAGAAGTAAGTACAAATTTACAAAATGCAAAAGATAATGAAATTATTTTCTATAAGCTTTTATCAGAAAAATCTTTCACCTTATTTAAGGAACGTCTCATTGCTTCAAACCCTTTGCTAATTATTCTTAATAAGAAGCCCATAGAAGAAATACAGAATAATTATGTAGTTGTTGAAGAGTCAAAGTGGAGAGCGTTGCAAGCTGAACTTCTTGATAAAATTTACCCAATTAAAAATGAAATCAAAATTATTGGAATAACTGGTACAAATGGAAAAACAAGTACAGCTTTTGTTATTTCAGAGATACTAAAACAGAACAAAAAAACCGTCTGTACGGTAGGGACAAATGGTGTTTTTATTAATGGGAGACCTATTAATTTTGATATTCCCAATACAAGTCCTGGATATGTAGAGTTGAGGAAAATTATTCATCATGCTCAAGAAAAAAGTGATTTTATAGTGATTGAGGTTTCAAGTCACTCACTTTCACAAGATAGACTTAGAGATCTTAAACTTGCAGTCGCCGGTTGGACTAATATATCTCAAGATCATCTTGATTATCACAAAAATATGGAAAGTTATAAAGCTGCAAAAGAAAAAATATTCGATTATTTAGTAGAAGGCTCATCTTGTTTTTTTCCAGCTGAACAGAAAGAACTTTATAAGAGCATAGAAAGACCAAATATAGAAATATGTAAAAAGGTCTCGCTTGGTTCCAACTACCCCTCTTTCTTTAAGCTTAGTCATAATTACCAAAACTTATCCTTAGCCGTTAATATATGTAATTTTATATTAGGTAAAAAAGTAAACTTTGATTTATATAAAATACAACTTCCGAAAGGAAGGTTTGAGTGTCTAGAAAGTAATGATAGATTATTTGTGATTGATTATGCTCATACTCCAGATGCATTGGAAAATATTCTTTCTTCAATTAAAGATTCATTTCCTGGTAAGTCAGTATGGACAGTTTTTGGATGTGGAGGAGACAGAGATAAATCGAAGAGACCCATAATGGCAAAGGTTGCATGTGAGCACTCTGATTTTGTTGTCGTGACATCTGATAACCCAAGAACTGAAAACTCTAAGGATATTATCAGTGATATTGAAAAAGGTATGAGCGGAAGTTACACTAAAATCGAAAATCGAAGTGAGGCAATTAAGTTTGCAGTGGATGAGTCTAAAGAAAAAACCATAGTTTTGATTGCGGGTAAAGGTCACGAAACATATCAGGAAATTGGTACGAAAAAATATGAATTTGATGATATGAAAGTTGTAAAAGGTTTCTTAAATGTCACTAGTTAATTTAGAGATGATTAAAAATATTAGGTCTTTGAAAAAGATAAAGAATGAAGACTCTTTTTCATTCACTAATGTGTGTAGTGATAATCGAAAATATGTTGAAGAAGATGTATTTCTTTTTCTTGAAGGTGACAATTTTGATGCGTATTCTTTTATAGATAACGTCATAAAGCTATCCGGAGTCAAAACTTTAATAATAAGATGGTCAAAAGAAAGAGAAAACTTATTTAAAGGTAATCATTGTGTGTTGTGGGTTACAGATTCACTTCAGTTTATACAAGATCTTGGCACATTAAATGCTAAGAAGTTCAGGGAAAGTGGAAAAGAAATTGTTGGAATTACTGGAAGTAACGGCAAAACAACTAATAAAGAATATGTAAGTAAGCTTCTTAAGTTAAAATACTCTGAGGAAGAAATTCTTTTTACTAAGGGGAATCTAAATAATCATATAGGTGTTCCCCTTACTTTGCTTCGCTTAAGTCACCAACATAAAATTGCTATTATTGAAATGGGCACAAGCTCTTTTGGAGAAATAAAAAACTTATGTAATATGGCTCAGCCAACTTACGGACTGATTACATGTATTGGAGAGGCTCATCTAGAAAAATTAAAAGATTTAGATGGCGTACTTTCTGAAAAGCGTGCTTTATATGACTATATAAATTCACACAATGAATCTAAAAAAATTATCCTCAACCTTGATGATAAATATCTTGCGAAATTAGACGTTACAGAAAAAGTGACCAACTTCTCAGTAGATAAGAATAAGTCGGATAATCTTTTGAAGATTGAAGAAAACGGAATATGTCTTGCTACTAAACTTGGAAAGATAAGTTGTAGCAATAAAACAATAATTGGAAATCATAATTGGGTTAATTTGGCCCAGTGCGTTCTTTTGGTGTTAGAGATTTATCCTGATATTTATTCAAGTCTCGAAAAAAATATAGACTCAATTTCTTTCGATATAAATTTAAATAGAGGTAGTTTCATTAATTGGCACTCTGCACAAGTTTATCTTGATGCCTACAATGCTAACCCGGCAAGTATGAAGGCCAGCATATTGGCCTATATTGAGCAGACAAAATCCATAACTTTTGATGATAAGCTTTTCATCGTGGGTGACATGAATGAGCTGGGTGAAAGCTCTGATGGTTACCATGTGGAGATCGGTAAATTCCTTAAGAAAATAGGTGCAAAGCATTGTTGGTTTATAGGTAGATTCTCTAATAAATATGTTGAAGGTTTTGGTCATGCAGAAGCTTATTTAGATGCATCACAATGTAGTTCCAAATTGCTTGAAAGCATCAAAAATAAACAGTACTCGAGCGTACTAATTAAAGGCAGTCGCTCTTTACAACTTGAGTCAATACTAGATATAAAGAACTGATACACTTTATAAACTGGGAAAGTATGCTCTACCATCTTCTGTACCCTCTGAGTCAGGAATTTTCAGCATTTAATATATTTCGATATATCACCTTCAGATCTATCGTATCCTTTTTAATTGCAGCAATGGTTTCAATTGTTTGGGGTAAAGCATTCATTGAGTGGATGAAGTTAAAGCAATTTGGACAAGTGATTAGAGATGACGGTCCAGAAAGTCATTTTAAAAAAGCTGGTACACCAACAATGGGTGGTGTTTTTATAATTGGAAGTGTGCTCTTTAGTTTGCTTCTTTGTGGAAACTTTTTAAGCTCTCCCCTTCTAAGTTGTTTATTTGTAACACTTTCATATTTTGTATTAGGTTTTGTTGATGACTATCTAAAAGTTTTAAAAAATAACTCTAAGGGTGTAAGTGCAAAGGGTAAACTTGCTTGGCAATTTATTACGGCATCTGTGGTTGTTTATCTTCTTGTTGAAAATGGAATTATTGATACAAAACTATATACACCTTTTTTTAAAGAGGCTGTACTAGATCTTTCTTGGTTTTATATTCCATTTGCAGCCGTCGTTATTGTGGGAAGTAGTAATGCAGTTAACTTGACTGACGGATTGGATGGCTTAGCTATTGGTCCAATTGTTACAAGTGCAGCAACACTTGGTCTTTTGACTTATGTTGCTGGACATACTGAAATGGCAAATTATCTCTATATTCCGTATGTAGAAAATATTGGGGAACTTACTGTTTTATCCATGGCAATCATCGGAGCAGGTGTAGGGTTTCTTTGGTATAACAGCTATCCCGCTCAAATATTTATGGGTGATGCCGGAAGCCTTAGTTTAGGTGGAGCTTTAGGAACAATTGCAGTTTTAAGTAAGAACGAGCTTTTGTTCGTTTTAATTGGTGGAGTCTTTGTTATTGAAGCTCTATCAGTAATCATACAAGTAACTTCTTATAAAATTAGAAAGAAACGTGTCTTCAAAATGGCACCTATCCATCATCACTTTGAATTAAAGGGGTGGCCTGAGCCAAAGGTAATCGTAAGATTTTGGATAATAAGCATTTTGTTTGCATTAATTTCAATTGCTACATTAAAGATGAGGTAAATAAATGGAACGTTTTCGTAACAAAAAAGTATTAATTGTTGGAATTGGTAAAACTGGTTTTACATTAATCAAATTTTTTAACACTTTAGATTGCGATATTAGAGTGACTGATATTAAGCCAATATTTGATCTGAATAAAGCGGTTAAAAAGCTTAAAAAGATTGAGCCAGCTCCTCATATGACATTTGGTGAACACCGAGAAGAAGATTTTCTTGATGCTGATGTTGTTGTTTATAGTAGCTCTGTAAGTCCAGATCTTCCACAGTTAGAGCTCGCAAGACAAAATGGCAGAGAAGTTTATTCTGAATTTGCATTGGGTAATAAGCTATGTCGAAAGCCAATTATTGCTGTTTGTGGAAGCCATGGAAGAACAACAGTATCTCACATGATTGGATTCTCTCTTAAGCTTGAGGGAAAAAATGTTTTTGTGGGTGGAACTAGTGATAGTCCATTTATTGAATATTCAATGATGCCAAATAAAGATGAAGTTGATTACGTAATCGTAGAAGTTTCAGCTTCTCAGATGAGAAAATTAGATAACTTCCATCCTAAGTTGGTTGTCTTTACAAATATTAGTGAAAGATATCCTGATAATCAGTTTAAAAGTGTTGGTGAATATATTGAAACTAAACTTTCAATAATTAAAACCCTATCACCTGATGATACTTTAGTCGTAAATTTTGACAGACTTGCACATAACACATTTTTTAGGAATGCCCAGTGTAGAACGTACTGGTATTCTAGAAAGTCATTTGTGCAAATGGGTGTGATGAATGAAATTCAAGGAACTCACTTTCATGAAAGAAGAATTCATTCAAATATAAATTACCACTCTGAATTTGTTGTAAAGAACATGAGAATAATTGGTCAGGAAAATAGAGAAAACCTACTTGCTGCGATTACCGCATGTAAAGCACTTGAAGTAAGTGATAAATCAATTCAGAAATGTATTGAGAAGTTTCCAGGAATTCCACACCGTTTAGAGTTTTTAATGGAGAAGAATGGAGTTAACTTTTATAATGATTCAAAAGCAACAACACTTCCTGAATTAGTTAAAAGTATTAAGTCTTTCAAGACACCAGTTATATTAATAGCAGGTGGCAAAGATATCGAAGAAATTGACTATGAACCGTTTGCCAATGATTTTATTGAGTATTCAAGAGTTCTGGTTCTTGTTGGTGAATCTAAGGAAAGAATGAATAGGGCCTTAGGAGAGCACGGGCAAACTTATATAGTAGGCTCTTTTGAAGAGTCAATTCTATTTGCTTATCAAAAATCAAGAACTGGTGACACGATTTTGCTTTGTCCTGGTAATCCAGCGACAGATTTCTTTAGAGACTATCAAGAACGTGGCAATTATTATAAAAAGTTGGTCTATCAACTTTAATTTAGCTAGACCTTTTTGCTTGGTCTGTTAAAATATTCATATGAATACTAAACAGGCCATTCTCGATAAAAACGTTAAATACTTTATTGCCATTTTATCGCTGATTGTAGCTCTTGGAATTATAATGGTTTTTTCCTCTAGCTACATCTATGCCAAAGAAACATTTGGTTCCTCTGCATACTTCTTTTATAGGCAGCTTATTTACTTAAGTATTTCAGTTGGTCTTTGTTTTATTGTCTCAAAAACGAAAGTTTCTTTTTGGACAAAATATGGATTTGTTTTTCAATCCCTTATGATGATCCTTTTGATTTTAACTTTTGTTCCTGGCTTAAGTAATAAGGTTAATGGTGCAAGCCGTTGGCTTGTTATCGGAGGATTTGGTTTGCAACCAGGTGAGTTTTCTAAATACACTATTCTATTAGCTTGCATTCCCTTTTTTCAAAAATTTAATAATCTAACAAGAAATGAAATTATTCAGTATGCAATACCCGTTCTTGGAAGTTTACTTGTTCTGGTGCTACAACCAGACTTCGGAACTTTTAGTATATGCTTCATCATTTTAGCAGCTGCATGTTTTTTAAGTGAATTCCCTCGCAAGTATTTTTACTCATCATTACTCGTTGGTATTATTGGAGTTATTGGAATTTTATTTGCTGAGCCTTATAGGGTTAAAAGACTTTTTACTTACCTTGATCCATGGAAGAACCCCCAGACTTCAGGTTTTCAGATTATTCAATCCTATTTGGCATTTGCAAACGGATCAATTATTGGAAAAGGGCTTGGAAACTCTGTTGAAAAACTGTTTTATCTGCCAGAAGCACATAATGACTTTATTTTCTCTGTAATAGGTGAGGAACTGGGATTTATTGGTGTGCTGTCTATGGCGTGCTTATTTCTTGGTCTTATATATTTTGGACTGAGAATCTGTTTGGCCATGACAACTTCAACACGTTTTATTCTAAGTGGTACGCTTGTTTTAGCTATAGGAATACAGGCTTTTTTAAATATGGGTGTTGTATTAGGACTATTACCTACAAAAGGACTAAATTTACCTTTTGTCAGTAGTGGTGGCTCATCACTTCTTGCCAACTTCTTTGCTATAGGGTTAATTTTGAGTTGTGCCCGTGCTGAAAAAAAAGAAGTTAGTCTTTACTCAAGTAGCTATGATCGACAACAAGAAGATCTATTTGCAAGAAAAGGTGAGAGTTCTTTCAGTACATATTAATATTGAAGGAATCTAAATGAACGCAGAATCACATAAAATTAAAATTCATTTTATTGGAGTTGGTGGAATTGGAATGTCTGGTATTGCAGAGATTTTAATACACATGGGGTATAAGGTAAGCGGAAGTGATATGAGTCCTTCCCACAATACAGAAAAGCTTCAAAAAATAGGTGCAGAGATTTATATAGGTCACAATGAAGAGAATATAAAAGATGCTAATATTGTCGTCTATAGCTCTGCAATTCCTCAATCAAATCCAGAATATAGTTATGCGAACAAAGAAAATATACCTCTTTTAAGAAGAGCAGAAATGCTTGCAGAAATAATGCGCCTAAAGCAAGGAATCGCCATTGCGGGAACTCATGGTAAGACAACGACAACAAGTATTCTGGCAACAATACTAAAAGAAAGTAACTTAAACCCTACTTATGCTATTGGTGGAATTGTAGAAAATTTAAAGGGCCATGCAAGCATCGGAACGGGAACATACTTTGTCGCGGAGGCTGACGAGTCCGATGGTAGCTTTTTACTATTGAGTCCTCTTTATTCTGTTATTACAAATATTGATGATGATCATCTTGATCACTACGGAACAAGTGAAGATATTTTTAAGGCATTCCTTAAGTTTGCTAACAAAGTGCCCTTTTATGGTCTTTGTGCTCTTAATGGCAATGATGAAAAAGTATTAGAACTAAGAAAGAAACTAAAGAAGCCGTATGTCTTATTTGGAATTTCAGATGATTCTAGTGAGTTTGATTACTGTGCAAGTAATTTGAGATATGAGAACGGTATACAAGTTTATGATTTGTATTTTGAAGGTAACAAGGTCGAAGAAATAACTTTAAACCTTCCAGGAGATCATAATGTATCAAACTCTCTTGGTGCCATTGCTATTGCTCACAAAGTTGGTTTAGGCTTCGATACAATTAGATTAGGAATATCAAAGTTTCAAGGTGTTGGTCGTAGGTTTCAAACACTTATGAAAAAAAATGGCTTCGAGTTAATAGATGATTATGGTCATCATCCAACAGAAATTGAAAAAACAATTAAGGCCCTGAGAAACAAAGTCGGAGATGAGAGAGTTGTTGTATTCTTTGAGCCTCATCGATTTACCAGAACAAGAGACTGTTGGAATCAATTTTTACATTGTTTTAATTTGGCAGATAAGGTTTATATGGCACCTATCTACGCTGCTTCAGAAAAGCCTTTAACTGGTATAAACTCTGAGAGACTTAAAGATGATGTAAATAAACTTCACCCTGAATTGATAGAAACTTTAAGCAATATGGATGAAATGTTTGAAAAACTAAACTTACTTCAAAATGAGAAAGTGCATGTTATAACTTTAGGTGCTGGCTCTATTGGAAGAAAAATAAGAGATTGGGTTATTGAAAATAATAAATAAAGTAAAAGATATTAATGATCTTAAAATATATGAAGATCAAGATTTAACTAAGTTCTCAACAATGAGACTAAAGTCTGTAGGTGACCTTTATGTTGTCAGCACAGTAGAGGCTCTTTCTTCACTTTTGAAAGTTTTTACCAAGAATAATTTGAGCTACAATATACTTGGTTGGGGAGCTAATCAGTTACTTCCAGTAAAAATAAACAATCCCGTTATAAAATTAGATTTCAAATTTGATAAGAACTATTTATCTATTGCAAGAAATGAATATGTACTGCCTGCAAGTGTCTCTCTTGCTGTTTTATCATCACATGCTACCAAGAATGGAATAAGTGGATGGGAAGTGTTCACGGGCATTCCTGCAAGCTTAGGTGGTGCCATTTTTATGAATGCAGGAACTAATTTAGGTGAAATTGGTGAGCTTGTTAAATCAGTCAAAATTATGACAAAAAATGGTGATATTCGAGAGCATGTTATTGAAGAATCTGATTTTTCATACAGAAAAAATAATTTTTTAAGAGAAGGTGAAATCTTAATTGAAGCAACTCTTACTCATAAAGGTATTGATCCAAGCATAACAGAAAAAATAAAAAGTTATTTGGCCCTACGAAACAAAACACAACCTTTAAAAGAGTTTACTTGTGGCTGTATTTTTAAAAACTATGTTTCAAATGAAAACTTAAAATCTAAAATAGGAATGAAAACTTGCAGGGCAGGGCAAGCTATAGATATAATAGGACTGAAGGGATTTAAAACTAACTCATTAAGAGTTAGTCCAAAGCATGCTAACTTTATGGAAAACTTTGGTAACTCAAGTGTTGAAGATGTTAATGAGTTAATTACTAAAGTAAATAAAGTCTTGGAATGGCAGTTTGGAATTAAGTTTGAAACAGAAGTTAAAATCCCGAAGGGCTAAAAATTAGATATTCAATACTTCTATTCATTATTTCTTTTCTTACTCTTGAGCAAGGACATACAAGCTATGTCCCAAAAGAAAAAATTAAATATAAAACAACTTTTGGAAGCTGTCCTAGTAGAACAGTAGGAACTTTAACGCTTAAGCTTCTAAAAACATTTGAAAAAACAAAGTCATTAAGAAAGATTAAAGAAAGAATCGTATCAGAAAAGCTTAATGAGAAACATTTCGTAACTGACTACAAAATTGAATATGATCCGATGAAAAAAGACCTTCATTTTAAATACGAATGTCCTGAACCACTTATGAAAGTTCAAATATATAAAGAGAATGGACTTGATTCATACGAAGCAATTTTAGTTGATAATGGTGAATTATTTGATCCAACATACGAAGTATTGCTGAGAACTGAAAAAAAATTAAAAGGCCAACTTCCCTACTTTGCCCTCCCTGTGGGTGAAATTGATAAGAATATTCAGAAAGAAGTTTCGCATATTGTCAAAAAGATGAGTAAGAACTTTAGAAAGAAGATTTCGGAAGTTATTCTCAATGATAACAAAGACTTAACTATAATACTTTCGATCAATGGGGGCCCTTCGAGTGTCTTCATCGGCAAGGAAGACTGGGATGAAAAGGTAGAAAAGCTAAAGAAAATAGTAAGTTACATGGAATCAAAGAAGAAGATGCCTGCAATTATAAATCTTACAAATTCTAAGAAAGTAGTTGTCAAGTTTAATGACTAATCATAAAATTTTTGTGTAATGCTGTGCCCACCTGCAAGGGCTGTTAGAAAGGAATCTAACTTAATTTGAGAAAGGAATCTCATGAGCGAAAAGAATCTTATTGTTGGTCTAGACGTCGGAACTACAAAAGTATGTACGATTGTTGGTGTTCAACACTCCCCTACAGATATTGAAATTATTGGAATTGGAACTCATCCGAGTCACGGGTTAAAGAAAGGTTCTGTTGTTAATATTGATAAAACTGTTAGGTCGATTCAAAACTCAATTGAGGAAGCAAAGTTGATGGCCGGAGTGAATATTTCGTCAGCAACAATTGGTGTAGCAGGAAGTCATATTTATAGCTTTAATTCTTCAGGTGTTGTTGCTGTTAGAGATAAAGAAATTTCACAAGAAGATGTAGATAGAGTTCTTGAAGCTGCAAAAGCAGTAGTCATTCCATCCGATAGAGAAATTATACATGTTATTCCTCAAGAGTTTAGAGTTGATAACACGCAAGGGATTAAGAATCCAATCGGTATGTGCGGCGTACGATTAGAGGTCCATGTGCACATTGTAACAGGATCAATTTCACTGATTCAGAACTTAGCAAAATGTGTTGAGCAAACAGGTATCAAAGCAGAACATATAACTCTACAGCCTATCGCTTCTAGCGAAGCCGTTTTATCCATTGAAGAAAAAGAAATGGGAATTATTCTCGTTGATATTGGTGGAGGCACTACTGATATTGCAATTTGGAAGGAAGGATCTTTAATTCACTCCCAAATTATTCCTGTTGGTGGAAACCATTTCACTAACGACCTTGCTGTTGCACTAAAGATTCCACATGCTGAGGCAGAAAGAATAAAAATTAATCACGGAAGTGTACTGAGTGAGAAATTAAATCAATCAGCTCACATAACAGTTCAAGGTTTAAGTGGAACTCAAGCAAGAGAAGTTCAGCTTTCAGTTGTCGCAGAAGTTCTTGGTGCAAGAGCAGAAGAGCTTTTTGATATTATCAAAGAAATTATTGCTGATAAAAATTTATCTGAAGAAATTACAGGCGGTATCGTTTTAACAGGTGGTGGTGCTTTGATTAAAGGTCTTAGTGAAATGGGAGAATATATATTAAATCGCCCTACTAAGATTGGATATCCTGTTCCATTTGGTGGAATGACAAATATTATGCAAAACCCAAAATTCTCTACTGTACTAGGTCTATTACTAGAAAGTGGAAAGAGAAAAAGTAGTGGGTACGTAGATAACAATAGTAATAATAACAATCAAATGGATTTGATTGGGAGACTCGGTGACTCCCTCAGATCGGTTTTCAAGGAAATTTTCTAATTAAGGGGGAAAATATGTTTGAGATCGCTAATGAGCAAGAAGGCCACGTCGAAAATGGCGCAAAAATTAAAGTAATTGGTATTGGCGGAGGCGGTTGTAATGCCGTTAACACAATGATTCGATCAGGACTTACTGGTGTTGAATATATTGTTGCCAATACTGACTCACAAGCACTAAGTGCGAGTTTGGCTCCAACAAAAGTTCAACTTGGAGTTGAAATAACAAAAGGACTAGGAGCAGGAGCTAATCCAGAAGTTGGAAGAAAAGCTGCTTTAGATGAATATGAAAAACTTTCAGAAGTTCTTCAAGGTTCAGACATGGTTTTTATTACGGCCGGAATGGGTGGCGGTACCGGAACAGGTGCAGCTCCAGTCATTGCAAAACTATGTAAAGAACTAGATATTCTTACTGTTGGTGTTGTAACTAAGCCATTTCTTTTCGAAGGAAAGAAAAGATTTAGACAAGCCGATGCAGGAATTCAAGTACTAGAAGAAAATGTTGATTCACTCATCACTATTCCAAACCAAAGACTTCTCTACATTGCAGGCGAGAGTCTGTCTTTAGTTGAAACATTCAAAAAAGCGGATGAAGTATTATTAAATGCTGTTAGAGGAATTTCTGATTTAATTAATAATACAGGTCATATTAATGCTGACTTTGCTGATGTAAAAACAGTAATGGAAAATAAGGGTCTATCATTAATGGGAACTGGAAATGCAACAGGTCCTGATAGAGCTATCAAAGCAGCAACTGAAGCAATTAGTTCACCATTACTTGAAGATATTTCAATTGATGGGGCTACTGGAATCATCATTAACATTACGGGTAATGAATCACTTACAATGCACGAAACAAATGAAGCGGTAACTTTAATAATGGAAGCAGCTGATGAAGAGGCAGAGATTATTTTTGGAACAGTCATTGATGATGCTATGGAAGATGAAATTAAAGTAACTGTTGTAGCGACAGGACTTGGTGGTTTAGAAAAAGTGACAACAAGTCATATTAAGCAAAACAAAGAAAGGGAATGGAGGCAGGAAAATGCAACCAATTCAATAACAGCAAGGTCTGAAGAATCAACAGTATCTTATACAAACGAAAGAGAGCCACAAAGAGATCAAGCGACAAATCTAGAAAGAGATGCCGCAAAAAAAGAAGAGACCTTTTGGCTAGAAGAAGAAAAAGAAGTTGAGTTAGCTCCAAAAAGAGAAGCTACTCAAGAACTTAAAAAAGAAGAAACAAGTAGCCTGATGAAATCTATTAAAGAAGCTGCTGTTAATTACGAAGCAAATAGCAGTGAAGGATCAACTCAAATTCAAAGAGAGTCAGCTAGAGACTCACAAAGAGAACCTCAGAGGGAAACTCAAAGAGAAGCATCAAAAAATAGAGATCAAGAATCAGCAAGAACAGCATCAAGAGCAAAATCAATTGCTGAAAAGCTAGGGTTTATTAATTTTGATGAAGAAGAGCTTGATCGTCCTTCTTATTTAAGAAAAGAAGAGAAAAAAGATTCACAAGATAGACAGAGACCATTAGATATTTAATTGTTTTTGTCATTTCCCCCAATTAGGCCTCCTGTTTGGAGGCCTTTTTGTATGTATGAAAAATAACTTCAGGCTTATAACCAAATAGTTTTACAACTTCTCTTCGAAGTTCAACTTTCACTATCTCAAAGATTTTTTCATGGATACGGGAGAACGATTTAGAGAGTTCATCTACTGTATTGAAATTTTCACCTTCAAAAGTACCAACTTCTGGTATTCCTTGAGTTGTAATCTCGAACCCTTTCTTAAACTCGCTGACTATAATTAAACCACGTTCAGCAATTTTTCTTCTTTCCCGTAATTGATCCCTATTAATAACTTTTCTTTTTCCATGGATTGAATCATGCAGAAAATCTTCATCAAGGTATTGAATTTTGTAACCATCGCCAAGTAGAAGTGATGAATAATTGGTTAACCAATCAGATTTATAACCATGTGAAGCTGCAAAGTCACAATGTCTTTGAAGAAAAAAGCTTTCTCCATGGATTGGAAAAATATAATCAGGAGAAACTTTATCATAGAGATTTAAAAGGTCATCGCGACCAGGATGACCAGAAACGTGAATTGGCATATCACTGGAAGTAATTATTTTTGCACCAGATTCCGATATCTTATTCATTAAGAGTGAAATATTTTTTTCATTACCTGGAATGGCCTTGCTACTAAAAACAAAGACATCATTACTATTTGGTTTATAGGTCTTGTCTTCCCCGCCACCAACTCTTCTAAGGGCGGAACGAAAGTCTGCCTGGCAACCAGAAAGAAGAACAATATGCTTCTTATTAATATCACCAATAGATTGCTCAGTAGCAAAAGACTTGAGTTCATCAGGAGTAATCAATCCATTTTCCACTGCAATTGCTATATAACTTTTAAAACTTCTTCCATAGGAGACAATTTTAAGATTATTAAGAGTAGCAGCGTGAATAATAGATTTAATTCTCCATATATTAGAGCTAAATGTTGTAATAAAGATACGAGAATAATCAGATGAAAAAATATCACTAAAGGAATCAATTAACGAAGTTTCGCTAGGTGTTTCAAGGTTACTTGATATTATATTTGTTGAATCAGGTAACAAGTAAAAACGAGATGCTTTATTACGGAGAGATACTAACTTTTCAAAATTAAAAGGTGACTCATAAATAGAAGACTCATCAATTTTAAAATCCGAACAATAGAAAAAAGATTCATTGGTATTTATATCTTGGAAAAAGAGACCAAAAGTTTCTGGAATCGAATGGTTAACAGAGACAGGATGAACTCTAATATTACCGAAAGAAAGAGTATGTTCTTCTTTATAGATATTTAATTTCTTTGATATTTTTAATTCATTAATTTTTTTCCTAATAAGAAGTGCCGTAAAGTCACTTGTGTATATCGGAACATTTGGAAAGCGATCTATAAAATGAGTAATAGCTCCGATATGATCCTCATGACCATGAGTAATAATGAGGGCATCAATATTAATATCTGAGATATAATTAAGATCAGGAATGAGATAATTTATTCCAAGATGTCCTTCAGTTGGAAAGAGAATCCCGCAGTCGATAATGACATTAGTAGAACTACTCTCTACTAATATCATATTAGATCCAATTTGTTGTAGGCCACCTAATGGAGTTATTTTAAAAGAGGTTTTACTGGGAAGCTTGTTGTTCATTAAAAAAGCCCTGGAGTTGATGAATTTTTGCAACGAGGATATCTGCGGCTACATCAGTTTCTTCACCAACAACAAAGTCTGCATATTGTTTTTGAGGTTCTAAATACTTTAAATGCATTGGTCTTACCGTTTTATAGTATTGGTTAATAATACTCTCTAGTGATCTTCCTCGTTCTTTAACATCACGATTAAGTCTACGAGTAAATCGTATATCACTTTCTACATGAAGAAAAACTTTGATATCCAAGAGGTCTCTTATATTTTCATTAAAAATTGTAAATAATCCTTCAAGCAGTACAATTTTTGTTGGAGTTGTTGTTACTGTTTTTTCTGAGCGTGTACTTGTATAAAAATCATAAACAGGAGACTGAACACTTAGACCCTGTTTTAATTTGATTAAGTGATCGGTTAAAAGCTCCCAATCAAAAGCCTCTGGATGATCAAAATTAGCTTTCCCTTTTTCATCGATAAGGTGAGCTGGTAGTTTTGATAGGTAATAAGAGTCCATATGTATAACAGAGATCTCACCTTGGTTTTTTGCTAAAACCTTCCTTGCAAATGTAGTTTTACCAGAGCCTGAGCCACCAGTGATACCAATGATATTCATTGGACATAGTCCTTGGAACATGTTGAAATTATTCATAAGAATTAGCACAAAATGGTATTTCAAAAAAGGATGATATGAAAAAAGGTAATACATTATATAGGTATCTTCTCGTATTATTAGTAAGTTACCCTTCTTTGATAATGTCTTCTTCAATTAATATTGCTATCGGCTCTGCCCCTAGTAATTTAAGCCCTTTCTTCTCTACAGATGCCAACAGTCAAAACATTAACCGCTTGATGCATTTATCTCTTCT
This sequence comes from Bacteriovoracaceae bacterium, assembly GCA_028378565.1. Taxonomy (GTDB): domain Bacteria; phylum Bdellovibrionota; class Bacteriovoracia; order Bacteriovoracales; family Bacteriovoracaceae; genus JAAEST01. Next base: position 116,520 of record JAONMX010000001.1, on the reverse strand, counting down.
CGATTTTAACAGACAGATGGAAACAGTTTGCATGGCCTGTAAGTCATTTAGCGACAAAATTGAAGATGGCAAACATATCGTTAGTTTTGAATTACGAAAAAATTTGAAGTTTTGGGATGGAACTGAGCTAACGGCCGAAAATGTTAAAAAATCTCATGAGCATTTTACTGAAACAGATAAGATAAAGTCTATCTTCAGATTTGCTTTCGGAAATATTGAGAAAGTTGATATTCAAGGTAAGTATAAGTTTAGGTTAATTTACAAAAAATATGGACTTGATAATATTTCAAACCTTGTTTTATTCAAAATTATTAAGATTGACCAACCTTATAAAGGTCTAAAATCAATTGTAGGTGCAGGAGACTTTAAGCTTATAAACGAGTCTCCATTATCAATTACTCTTCAGAATATTAATAACAATAATAAAATAGTTTTTAAGGTCGTAAAAGATGAGACTACACTGGCCCTAAAGCTAATCAATAAAGAAGTTGATGGATCACTTGCAACACTTTCGCCCAGGAAAATTGAATGGATGAAAAAAAATAGCAAAGGCTTAAAGTTTTATGAAATAAGTTCTAGTAATTATGTCTATATAAACTTTAATCATAAAAAGGAAATTTTCAAAGATAAAAGAATGAAACAAGCATTTGGTATGTATTTGCCGATTGATGAAATTGTAAAATTTAAGTTTAAGAACCAAGTCATTGCATCAACAGGAATGTTCGGGCCATCTTTTAAAGGTCTTTATAATGAAGAAGCTAAGCAGGGTTATAACTCCAAGGCTGCCGATAAACTACTAATTGAAATGGGATATAAGAAAAACAATTCTGGAAATTGGTCTAAAGACAATAAGAACCTAAAAATTACATGGAAGGTTTCAAATTCTAAAAGTAGCTTTGAAATTGTTAAAACCTTGGCGAACTATTATAAGAAAAATGGAATTGAGGTAGAAATACTTACTCAGGAATGGGGAACATTTATGAGAAGTTATAAGTCTGGAGATTATGATATAGTTCTTAGTCAGTGGGTAGGTTTTACTGATGGTGGGATGATTGAATATGTTTTCCACTCGAATAAAATTCCACCTAAAGGTGCTAATCGTGGATATTATACTAATAAGAGTGTTGATAATCTTATTGATAAAGCAAGCTTAACAAATGTACGCAAGGACCAAAATAAGTATTTAAAAGAGGCTTTGGGAATCATTAATACAGAATATGCGTATATCAACCTTTGGCATCCCAAAATTAGTTGGATTTTTAATGACAAGATTAAAAATGTGAAGGTATATCCAAATGGTAGTTTTGTTGGATTAAGTGAGATTAGAAGTGAATAAATACTTTCATATCAAATTAAGTTTGAACTCTTCACAAAAAGAGAATGTGTCCTTATATGCTTATGAGGAGTGTAACTGCGTTGGGATTCAGCATTACTCAATAGATGAAGCGAAGGTAGATTCAATTCTTGGAGAGAGGGCCTTTAGTGCTGGCGATATTACTGAAGAGATAATAGATGAAGTAACTTCTGCCTCAGAGAGTGACAAGGTATCGGTGTTCTTTGGAAATATGAAAGATGTTGATAAGTTTAAAAAATATATTGAAAAAGAAAACATCAAAATCGAAAGTTTAATTGAAGTAGACCAGATGGACTGGAATGAAGAATGGAAAAAATCTTATAAAGAAATTCATGTTTCCGATGAATTAAAAGTAGTCCCTTCATGGGACAAGAGGAAAGACAGTCAAAATGAGGTGTATATCAATCCTGGGATGGGGTTTGGTACAGGAACTCACGAGACTACTTACTTATGTTTGAAGTTAATGGAAAAGATCATTAATAAGCTTGAAACTGAAAGTTTTGTTCTAGACTTTGGTTGTGGAAGTGGAATTCTTGGTATCGCAGCGGTAAAGAAAAAAAATGTTATTTGTGACTTTGTTGATATTGATCCTGATGCTCTTGAGAATTGTGTTTATAATTTAGAGCTTAATCATTTTTCCAATTATAATAAAAACCAAAGAGTTATATTAAGAGAGCGCTTTAGTTATTTGAATGAAAAGTACTCATTGGTTTTTGCTAATATATTAAACAATGTATTAGTCTCAGAGAAAAGTGTCGTATTGGAAAATTTAAAAGAGGGTGGGAGTCTTATTGTGTCAGGACTTTTAAATCACCAGGTTGATGAAATCATAAATGCTTATTCAGATATATGTGATCATATTGAAACAGTCTCAAAGGGAGACTGGAGCGCTATCCTGTTTGAAAAGAAATGAGAGCTATCTACTTAGAAAACATTGAACTTTCAAATGAAATCATCCTAACTGATGAAAAATTTCATCATCTTATTAAAGTTTTAAGACTTAAGCGAGATTACGAAATTCTAGTATTAGATGGCATTGGAAATTCCCGAGTTTATAAACTTAATGAAGTTAATAAAAAGTCATGTGTCATTGCCTCTTCAAGTGAAGCTACTACAGGGCAAAGATGTAGTACTCCCGATGTTTTAATTTGTCCTCCAAAAAAAGAATATGCAGAAGCAATGATTCGCTCTTGTATCGAAGCTGGAGTTAATAATATTTACTTTGCCGAAAGTGAATACTCGCAGTGGAGTTTTGAAAATAATAAGAGAATAGAACAAATTGTGTCTTCATCTCTAGAGCAGTCCAATAATCATTTTCGTCCAGACTTTATAATTTTAGATGATATAACAGCAGCTCCTTTTAAGAATTATGATACCGTTTTGCTATTTACCTCAAATTCAAGAAAAACCGTGTCTAAGAATACTCTTGGCAGCTGCTTGATAATTATTGGTCCTGAAGCAGGCTTTTCCAATAAAGAAGAAGACTTCGTTGAGCAACTTGATAACTCTGTAATGCTCCACCTACCGCTCAATATAATGAAGGCCGTAACGGCATTACCGGTTGCTATTGGTTATTGCTTGGGCACCGAGTCTAATTCTTAGTTTTACGCTTAGTTCCTTTTGTGAGATTCTATTATATATAAAGGGGAATTTATGGACCAAACTCAACATGACGTAAATGAAGCTATAGAGATTAAATTTAATATAGATGAATTTGATTTAGAGAACTATGAGTTTAAGGCCTTAAACCAAGGTTTAGGTTTTCATAAAGATCAAAAAAATGTTGAGCCTGCAAAGAAATCCTTAATCGAAGGAACAAAACAGGTAGAGAAGCCTAATTTCAAGAAAGCAACATCTCCTTCTTCCCAGCAACCTCGTCGTGAACAATTATTAGAAGAAATGGCCCTACCGAGTATTATGAAATCCATGGCCACTGAAAGAGTAAAGTCAGCACCAAGAGAAAGAAAACTAAAGCTTGCTAGTGAAAATGATAGATCTTTTGCGTTTGTAACTGATTTTATTATTGTCGGTCTGATGACTCTTTCATTCTACGTTACCTCTTTAAGTTTAACCGGTGTTGAGCTTGCAAATCTTTTTCTAAAGACAAACCTCATTTGGTCTGCACCTTTTCTTATTACAATTTTTTGTTTCTTTTTTATGATGTATTTTTCATTGCTCGATGCTGACGGAACAATTGGTAAGCGGTTATTCTCATTAAGGCTTGTTAAGTTAAATAGTAAAAAACCAGATTCATCAGATTGCCTCGTTCGTTCTATTATTACCCTACTATCTATACCGCTTTTTTTCTTTCCTGTTATTTTAGATTTTCAAGGAAAGTTATCTGACACAAAAGTAGTAAAAGAAAAATGATAGAGATAGAGAAATTCTTAGAAGCCTCTAAAGGTAAAACGATAGTTTTTACCAATGGTTGTTTCGATATATTACACTCTGGACATGTTCAATACCTAAACGAAGCAAGGGCCTTGGGCGACATTCTTGTTGTGGGACTTAATAGCGACTCATCAGTAAAGAGATTAAAGGGACCAGAAAGGCCAATAAATAAAGAACTTGATAGAAAGTTTGTCTTAGAGAACTTAAGAAGCGTTTCAAAGGTTTTTATTTTCGATGAAGATACTCCATACGAATTAATAAAATCAATATCACCGAATATCTTAGTTAAGGGTGGTGATTGGAAGCCAGATCAAATTGTAGGTAGTGATCTTGTTCTTAAAGCTGGAGGAGAAGTAAAATCTCTTACGTTTAAAGATGGATACTCAACAACGAATATCATTAGTAAAGCGAGAAATGACTAAGCTTTATCTTATTAAAATAAAAAAATCGCAAATCATATTTGATACACGTGATACAGAAGCATATGTATATTCTTATGCATTTTCTGACTTTGGATCGCTTATAAAATTTTTAAAATCTATCCTAAAGAATAATAAAAGCATTTTAGTTTTAAATTTCAATTCAAAAAATCATGTTGGTAAACACTTTAGTGTTGAAAATAATGAATTAAAAATTGGTATTGAGTTGAAAAATACCTTAGAAAACTACTTAGATAAATCTATGTTTAATTAGTCACTTACCTCTAGTACTTGACTACTTTGATCACCTAATTACTCGTAATTGTGGAACTTTTTTCCCCTTTTTCATTAAGAAAAAAACTGACTACCCGATAGGGTCTTTACAGCAATTAATTTTGGGATTTTGCTGTAGAAAAATTTTGGGTTCTGTTCAAGGTTGATCAGAATAACAACACAAGGAGGAAGGTATTATGAAAACAGGAGATTAGTATGGGTATTAGAATCGGAACAAATGTTCAATCAATTGCAGCACAAAGAAGTTTAGGGGAAGTAAAGAAGAGTCAAAGTTCATCTTTAGAGAAACTAGCTTCGGGAAGTCGAATCAATAAAGCAGGAGACGATGCTGCAGGTTTAGCAATATCAGAGAAGTTAAAGGCCAATATTAGAGGTACAAGACAAGCGAATAGAAACGCTGGTGACGGTATCTCTCTTATTCAAACAGCAGAAGGTGGTCTTAACGAAGTTTCAAATATCTTAGTAAGACTAAGAGAACTATCAGTTCAGTCAGCATCGGACACGATTGGTGAACAGGAAAGAAAGTTTAGTGATTTGGAATTTCAACAGTTAACGACTGAAGTTGAAAGAATTGCTACTTCAACTAGATACAATGGGAAAAACCTATTGTCTGGTGAAGGTGAAAAGATGGAATTCCAAATTGGAATTTATAACAATGAGAAAAATGATCGAATTAGTTATAACCCAGCTTTAACAAGTGCAAAAACTGCTGATATCGGAATTGAGGGAATGAATGTTGCTTCTAAGGAAGCATCACAATCAAACCTTGAGACGATTGATACGGCCATTGGTAATATTAATGAGAACAGAGCTGGACTAGGTGCTCTCCAAAATAGACTACAGTCTACAATGAGAAACTTAGATATTCAGACTGAGAATTTGTCTGCTGCTAACTCTAGAATTAGAGATACTGATGTAGCGTCAGAGTCAGCAGAGCTAGCTAAGAGTAACATCTTAACAGCATCAGCAACTTCTGTATTAGCTCAAACCAACAACTCTAATGCTAACGCATTAAAACTGATTGGATAATTAAAACGAATAAAAATCCAACTGAGGGCCTCTTAATGAGGCCCTTTTTTTTGTCTAATCAAAATACTTGCCAAAAATAATCAACCAATAAGTCACTGTAATTACAACATTAATGCACTTTTTTTAAATATTCTTGACAAGAATACTAAAGTATTTGGGTGGTGCGACGATACGGTTATTGTCTGACAAAAAAACTCAGATAAAACTTAGAAAGCTGTGAAGCTTTAAAATGTAACAGGAGAATTAAAATGGGCTTACGAATTGCGACAAACATTGCATCACAAACGGTGCAGAAAAACTTGAAAGAGGTATCAAATAAATCTGATGCTTCATTAGAAAAACTATCTTCTGGTAAGAGGATAACAAAAGCAGCAGACGATGCTGCAGGACTTGCGATTGCAACAAACCTTGAGGCACAAACAAAAGGTTTAAGACAAGCAACTAGAAACGCTAACGACGGTATCTCACTGGTTCAAACAGCTGAAGGTGGACTGAATGAAGTTTCAAACATCTTAGTTAGAATGAGAGAATTGACGGTACAAGCCGCTTCAGACACTGTTGGTGAAAACGAAAGAGGATTCTTGGATAAAGAATACCAACAATTGGTTGCTGAAGTTGATCGTATTAGTGAATCAACAACATTTAACGGAACAAACTTATTAAACGGTGAAGGTTCAGGATCCTTAGATTTCCAAGTAGGAGCTTTTGCTGGTGAACAAAATCAAATAGCATTTGATTCAAGTGAGTCAGATGCATCGACAGGATCGATTGGAATCTCTGGGTCTGGAATTTCAGATAAAGGAGATGCCTTAGGCTCGATTGAGGTTATTGACGGAGCAATTGGAAAGGTCTCTGGACAACGTGCAACACTCGGTTCAATACAAAGTAGACTACAATCTACAGTGTCTAACCTTGAGGTTCAGACAATCAATCAAGATAGTGCAAGATCAGTTATCCAAGATGTGGATGTAGCTGAAGAGTCAGCAAAATTAGCTGCAAATCAAGTTGTTAAATCAGCTGGTATTACTACTCTTGCTCAAGCTAATGCACTACCAAATAACGCTCTAAGATTAATTGGTTAATTAAAAAAGGGGGAAGTATTCTTCCCCCATCTTTTTACAATAAAGGAATTATAAATTTTTAAGCAATGGTTTATTTTTCCTATTAAGCCCATCCATCCTGGTGCTTACTAGTATCAGGATGGTTCTTAGGCTTAAACCCTAGCCGTAACAGGCGTGAGAACATATAATTAAAGAGTGAAAATAAGCATAACATCTGACATACACATCAAAGAAAAAGGAGACGAAGGGTATCAATACCTTTTTTCTTTTTTAAAATCTCCCAAGATTCAAAACTCAGACAAGGTTATTCTATTAGGCGATATATTTGACCTGATGGTGGGAAATCGAATTGAATACATAACTGAGTTTGAAGAAATTTTTCAGTTATTAAAAAAGTTATGTGAGAAAGGTGTAGAGGTATATTTCTTTGAAGGAAACCATGACTTCCATATTGATAGAATATTCAAAGAATACTTTTCTGAATTCTCAAATAAGTTCAAATTTATTAAAGATGATAAAGTCATAATCAATATAGGGAAGACTCGCATGCGACTTTCTCATGGTGATGATCTTGAGGTTGATAACTTGAGCTATCAAAGATACAAAAAAGTAATAAGATCCCAATTCATTAAATTGCTTGCAGATAAAGTTGTACCTTATCGATTTGTAAGAGCAATCGGTGTAAAGGCCTCAAAAAAATCAAGAAAGCGAAATAATAAATACTTTAATCAAGAAGACAAAATTAAAGAGAAGTTCAGAAACTATGCCCTAAAAGTTCAAGAGGAAGAGAATATTGATGTGCTAATATGTGGTCATAGTCATGTACAAGACTTTTTCATAACAGACAATTTTAAGTATATAAATAATGGATATGCACAAAAGACAAATTCATTTATTTATATTAATAACCAAAATATTGAGTTTATAAGCCTGCAAGAGTCGTAACATAGCTGTCTTGCTCCTTACCACTAAGCTTAGAAACCTTACTAAAGGTTCTTGTTTTTTTGCCGTCTTTAATTGTTTCTTTGGCCACAACGATAAGCACATCAGCAACAGATGCTAGCTGAGGTAAGTGGGTAATTGCAATGACTTGACTCTTTCCTGAAACAGTTTTTAACATTTGAGCAATCTTCTTAGCTGTCTCTCCACCAATACCGGTATCAATTTCATCAAAGAAGAAAATAGAAATAGAATCTGTTTTTGATACTACCCTTCTGAGCGTAAGTAAAACCCTACTTAACTCACCACCTGAAGCAATATCTTTAAGATTGAAGAATCCTTCCCCAGGGTTAGTTTCAGCAGTGATAGAGGCAATTGAAGAGCCATATTTTGTTAGTGTCTCTGACTTGACCACACCATATCGAATGGTTGCGCCATTCATATTTAAGGCCTGTACTCCATTCGTAATTTCTTTTGATAATTTTTGTGAACACTTTTCTCTAAGGTCATGAAGTTTATTTGCTTGAGTCCAGCAATCATTTTCAATACTAGAAATAGAATAGTTAATCTCACTCAGTTCATTATCAATATTCATTAACTCAGCTTGTTCCTTTTCAAATGAACTTTTGATTTCTACAAGCTCAGAAGTTTCAACATTAAACTTTCTCTTTAATTTTTGAAAAACATCTAGTTCGTCAATAACAGTATTGAAGTCTTCTTCGCTTAAGTCGTCTCTGTCGATATTTGTGAGCTCATAACTTAAGTCTTCAATATAGTTTTTAGCTTCTTCAATTTTATTGGTGATCTCTTTTTTAATTAGGTTTGAATTGTTTGCGGCTAATTTTTGAGCATTATTGAGTTGATTAACAATTGAAGTATCTGATTCTGTGAAAATATTATTAAGATTTTGTATGAGAGCATTCTTTTTTTCAGCATTTAAGTAACTATGTTTTGCCTGTATTAAACTTTTCTCAACATCAACATCAAGATCTAAAGAGTTAAGTTGTTCAAGTTGAAAATTAATATAATCGACTCTTTGCTCTCTTTGTGACAAGTTTGCTTCTAGAGACACTTTCTTCTGATAAAGGCCTTGTAGAGTATTATAACTTTCTTCATATTTACCGAGTAAATCAAGGTGATCCCCGTATGTATCAAGAAGCTTAAGCTGGTAGTTTGGTGATAATAGCTTTTGATTTTCAAATTGCCCTACGAGATCAATATATCTTTTACTGAAGTTTGTAAGAGTCGCTAAGCTACATGATAAATCATTAAGTGAACTTTTCGATTGGCCAGAGTTACTTATGATTCTTTTAATAATTATTTGATTATCAAATACCGGATAACCTATTTCTTCAAAGTAATTGAGTATATTTTGGTCATAACAGCTGAATATCCCTTCAATTACAGCAGAGTTAGAGTTCTTTCTTACAACTTTTTTATCTGCTCGTTGACCTAATAGAAACTGAAAAGCATCAAGGATAAGACTTTTGCCACTTCCTGTTTCACCAGCAATGGCATTGTATTTATTATCGAACTCAATTGTTTGATTTTCAAAAGTAGCGAAATTTTTAACAGTAATACTATTTAAAATTAATTTGCTCATTAGAACTCTCTTTTTCCGTGTGTGAATTTTTCTTTAAGAACTTCAAAGTAAGTACGATTTGGGTTTAATATCATTTTGGCTTTTCTTGTTTTGCTTCTTGTAATAGTAATAAGGTCTCTTGACTCAAGGGCTATTGCCTCTTGTCCATCTAAAGTTAATATTACGTTATCACTGTTTTTAGGAACCTTGATTGAGATACTTTCCTTATCGCTAAGTACGAGTGGTCTATGGTTGAGTGAGTGAGGGCATATTGGAGTAAGAACAAGTCCATTTACATCGGGATGAATTATTGGACCACCGGCCGCTAAACTATAAGCAGTTGAACCTATTGGGCTACTTACGATAAGACCATCACCGCTAATTCTGTAAATCATATCGTCTTTGTTTTCTACTGTTAATGAGAGCATTCGGCTGATTTCATTTTTATTGATAACAGCATCATTTATAAAGAACGACTTCCCTATTATTTTTGTATCTCTTCTCACTTCTACTTTGTATAAATTTATAACCTTTAGGTTAGATTTACTTTTAAAGATATCCTCTAGGTAGTCGAAATACTCAGTTTTTGAAAATTCCGTAATAAATCCAAGTCTACCAAGGTTTATTCCAAAGATCGGAGGAGAATCTTTTGTACACTTTCTTGCGATACCAATAAAAGTTCCATCTCCACCAAGTGTTATAATAAGATCATTATCTTTTAAGAAATGCTTATGATCTAAAAATTTAACTTTATTAAACTCAGCACCAAGAAACTTTGAAGCTCTTTCTTCATCACTTTCAAGAAAATTAATTTGTACTTTTCTTTTGATTAACCATCTACAAATATTAGGAACAATATTTCGAAACTCCGGTGTTCTTTTCGGTTTAAGTACAATTCCTACATTTTTTATACTCAATTTTTTTTTCATATGAACTCAAATATCTAAAAAGATGTCTATTGCTTGTTGAATATTATCAAAAGGTTTACTTAAAACCCTACAGCCATATTGTGATGCTTTTTCTAGAACTTGACTAGAGCTGTAGGCAGTCATGATGACAAACTTTTTGCCAATCTCTTCTGCTGTAAATTTATTTTTTGACTCTTCTATAACATCAAATCCTGTAATATCTTGCAACATAAGATCACAGATTATCCTGTCAAAATCATTAGACTTTATGGTTTCAATCGCATTACGCCCCGCGCTCTCTACAAGCACCTCTACACCACGCTTTTCGATAAGCTTTTTCAAGCTCTTTTGAATAAGTAGTTCGTCTTCAACGATTAATACTTTCATATTTAAAATGGTAAAATTACTTCTAAACAAGTTTTCATTTCACTATCATCGCTTATTTTGATTGTACCGCCAAGTTTTCTAATTAGACTTGAACATATAGACAGGCCTAACCCTGTACCTTTACTTTTGGTGGTGAAAAATGGCTTGAATATAGTACTTTTTATTTCTTCTGATATTCCTGGCCCAGAATCTTTTACTTTGATGAATAAATAGTTGTTTTCAGCATAAGCTTGAACTTTAATTTTTTGATTTATGAGATCATTTGTTTTTGATCTAATCGCATGACTAGAGTTTACAACGAGATTAAATAATATTTGGGTTAGCCAGGTTGGATTTGTTTTTAAAAATATTTCATTTACAGAAGGGAAATCCTTTTCTAGCGGAATCCCCCTCGTCTCAGATTTTGCAAGCAATAGTGCCTCACTTAAGAGTGTGTTGACATCAATCGTTTCAACATTGTTTTCATCTCTGTAAAGAGTACTAAAGTTTTGAATGATTTCTTGGCAGCGACTGCTGTATGTATTTATATCAGAAATAGTTTCTTTTATTTCTAAGTCTTCAATTTCGTTTTGTAAAAGATCAGATGCAAGTTGAATTCCAAACATCGGATTACTTAGTTCATGTCTTAAAGTATTTAGCAGCTCACCCAGAAGTGAGACTCTTTGGTAGTGATATATATCTGCATCTTCTGTAGATATTGTAAAATATACTTTTAATTTGTTTCCTCCGCTAAGGTGGTAAAGTTTTTCAGAAAGATTTGGTTTAAGTGTATCGCCCTTGTGTGAATTTTCATATTCAGTATTATGAAATATTAAGTTTCCATTATTACTGAAAATAGCAACGGGCATTGGGAACATATCCAGAATTGAGATTAAATTTTCAATTTTTTCATTGATCTGACCTCTGCTTAGAAGACCGTTGAATAATGGGTTTAAGCTCTCTATCAAAGTGTTGAAGTTATCTAGTTCTATTTTTTCAGGAGGGAGAAATTCATTTCTCCCAACAATTAAAATTATATTATGAAGTGAAGTTGTGAATTCTTTTGCTAAAAATTGTCCCAAGGGGATAATCTCGCTTCGATTAAGTTGTGATTGGTTGAATATTTTATGCTTAGACTTTTTGATATTCTTGTAAAGGCTTACAAATATGTCCGCCTTCATGAAATCTGAACCTGAACCTGAGTTTTTGATTGAATAAAACGACTGAGCTGTTTGAGAGCCTTTTGCATGAGAAATAATCTGACAACTATCATATAAATCAAAAGGATGAGTGTTTATAAGAAATGATGGCAATGTTTGAATTGTTTGTAGGTTGTTATTAATTTCTTGATAGAGGGATCTTCTTAACTTGTCTAAATTTTTATTATAGTTATCTGTGTTTGAGTTGAAGACACTAGAGAACTTCTTGCTCGTTCTAAAAAGCTTTGATGACTCAAATGATTCATCAAAACTTTTTAAAGAGTCATATATATAATTAAAATAAGTATTATTATTTAATACTGGCTTAGTTTCTTCAATGCCGGAATTGCCTGAATTTTCCATTGTGTTAGGTTATCTTTCAGTTCGTACTCAAGCAAGTCACAAAGCATGATGATGTCCTCTTTTTCCTTAGCTGGTAGAAGTGCTTTTATGATTGAAAATAGGTGAATTTCAAGCTTTTGAACAATGGGTGTTTGCTCCGATAAATTAACTACATTTCGCTTAAAAGTCTTATGAATACCAGTGATTAGCTGGACAAATAGATCAAAAATCTCAATAGCTTCTGCGAATTGTGCGTTTGCAAGCTGCTGATCTCCTTGCTGATAAGATGCAGTCAGTTGGTCAATGGAAGCAATAACAGTATCAATATAGCTGTTACAACTATCTAGGGCTTCGTTGGCAAGCTCCATGGATGTTTTTACAGATAGATCAATATCACCAATATCTTTAACGAGTGTGTTGGCAAAATTGTTTTCATCATCTAAGAAGAATTTTTCTCCGTCTAGTATTACCTCTGTGACAACCTTTTCTTTAGATTCTAGGTATTGGGCATTTATAAGATCTAGGACAGTAGTATCTTCTTCTAGTTTGATTTCAATAAGTCTTTTGTTAATCGATAAGTTCATAGCTATTCCTTAGCTTCATTGGTTAAAGTCTTTTTATTAATCTTATGTTCAGACAAAATTTTTGTTAATAAATCATTTAAAGTAGATGTTAAGACTGAGTAATCATTGTAGAGAATGTAATTACTTTCTGATAACTCAACAAGATTGTTTCCTTTTAAATTTCCTTTCATAACCTGGAAAAATTCTACGTATGGAGTTAGTAGTGGGAATGGTTGGAGTACCATCTCTTGAAGCTTATCTATCTCATCAATTTTCGCAGTTAGTTTTTTAATTAAGTTGATAGAGGGACTGTCTTTTGCAAGTTCTAATATGACGTCCTTTGAATATTTTTTACCAAATTCGCTAAGTTCATATAGATGCTGGACTCCCTCGAGGGATGCATATAGTTGTGAATAGGAATCTTGAGTAAGCTTTGGAAATTTTACATCCTCTTCTATTTCAGAAAACTTGTATAAGTAAATTATTCTTAGCAATAATCGAATGATACTTTTGGCATCTGATGGGTTCGCACTTACTTGCTTTAGGTTGAAGAAGTTGGCGGATGTGAATTCAGATTTAAATACTTCAATACCATTTAGGTGAAATAGGTTTACATTCTCAGCCAAGCTTTTTTCATTAATGTCTTCATTATTAATAAACATGTTAACAATTTGTGATGTTGCCTGATAGCTTATATCCGAATGACATTTGTAATTAGGGCAAGTTTCATCAGGAAAACATGGAAAGCACTTTGTTTTTGGTACAATGTTATAACTGTGGTGACCATATGGTGTTGTTTCTTGTGGTCTAACTGTGCCAAGTGAAACCGTTAGCGTTGGGCAATTTGCGAGCTTTGCAAGATGTCCTGTCATGCTATCGTGACCTAGAAAGTGACTGGAGTTCTGTAAGTATACAAATAGTTCTTCAATAGAAGTTTTTCCCACTAGGTTTTTAATTCGATCTTCAAAAAACTTGATAACAGGGTCATCAAATAATTCTTTAGCAAGATGTGCTTCGTTTTTAGCACCTACGATATTAATACTTATTTCAGTGTTGGCCCTAAGGACCTTTATAACGACTTCCTTCCACTTTTTAATAGACCAGCTTTTACGCTCACTGCTGGCAAATGGATGTATTGATATAATACTTTTTTCTTTAAGTTCAAATGTTTCAGGTGTTAGCTGATCTACTCCTACAACTCTTTTATAAATATCCACTAAGTTGAATGGATTAAAAGGGCCTCTCATTACGTTGGCCTGAACAATTGTAGACCATGGATCAAAAATATCGGTTTGATTTTGATCGTTTTGAATAGGACCTAGTTTATATCTTGAGTCTAGAAGTGTGTGAAGATAGTTTGAAGATTTGCTATAGCTAAAGTTAATACTGACATCGATTTTTTCTTGATTAACGTCACTAACAAAACTTGTAATGTATTGATCAATAGAGCTAAGCTCTGTTGCTTTGTTAACATTGTTCTTGAAGTCTAAGTTATAAACTTTATCGAAGAGATCTTTTAAAAGAAACTCGAGAGGAGCGGCGAACTGTTTACGAGCAACCAGGACGAGTCTGAGTTCAGGCCTCTGTGCCCTTAGTTCTTTTGCAACTTGGCAAGTTTGTATAAGGTCACCAAGTCTTGTAATTTGAATAAAGCAAAAAGTTTTAGTTACTTTCTTGTCCATTACCAAATTCCTCCTCTAGTAAAGAAGCTATTAGGAGTGTCTTGATGCTATCATTTTCAAGTTTTCCATTATTTGCAAACTGTTCACTTGCAGCTGTTACCATTTTGTCTACGTCTTCTATAAGTTTCGTAAAGTCCTGATTAGACATTTTTACCACCTAAGTTTTTTTGAAGTCTCTTTGTTATATCTGCACCTTTGCTCTCTCTATAGAACTTTTCGAAATCTCGAATGATATGCAAGGATGTTTGAAGGTCGTTTTTAAGTTGATATACAGCTCTTTCAATGCCTTTTAAATTTTCTTCTGTGTTATCGTTTTCAAGGCTGTCTATAATTCCTCTGAAGTACAGAACTGTCATACCTGAAAGTGAATTGCTAGATGTAAAGCCAAGAAGTCCATCTAAGTCATTTACAAACTGTTGTGCGTTCTTAAGATTCTCTTGAGTTCTGATTAACGATCTAAGAGCTCGAAGCAAAAGCTTGGTGCATTCGCTAACCTCAACCTTTTCTCTTTCCAGCCATAGGTTTAATTGGGTTTGATCAAAAGAGTTCTTTAAATTTTTAAATATCTTTTCTTTATCATTGTTTTTTTCGAGTTCAGAAAGATATGCTCTAGACATAAGTCGGGTAGCTTCATTAAAGTCGAATGTTTGGTTTAAAGGAACAATGTAATTTCCGAATTCGTCTTGATCATTAAAGTAGCATTGTGTGTTGTTGCTTAAATCGAAATCCTCACTGCTGATTTTGTTTAAAAGTAAGAGTGTTGATTGATAAATGTCTTTGGCACTTATTGCTTCACCTATATTAGATTTCTTTTCTCTTAATATGAGACTGTTCAAGTTATTTGAACCTTGTTTGAATGTTGGAGAAGAGCCAAGTGATACTTCAATAACCGGAGTAGAGAGAAGATCTGAGACATGTTTTATAAGTGTGTCAGGTGTCACAATAGCGTCGACGTTGGCGACAACGGAAGGTAGGGCAATAAGGTCGCATTCAACGCTGACAAGAGTATTATCAAACTCAGCATTAATTCTATTTGCAAACGCCTTTTCTTTTTCTGAAGGTGCTACAAGTAGTATTGGGCATATCTCACTAGAGGCCTTTGCATAACGAATAAAGTCTGTAATCGTTTGAAAAGGTATATTCTTATCTTCTTGGCTCGTTAGTAGCTGAATCCCGACAATTTTTACTTTTGATGGATTTTCGCTGTTGAGGGTTTCTTTCAGTTTTAAAAAATTTTGTTTTGCCGTTTCATTATGTTGTGAGTTTGATTTTATCTTGTCACCGTGATCAATACTTCTTAAATTAAGTATTCTGTGAAATACTTCATTATAAGAGAGTGGTGAGAAATCCTTTACGCTAAGGACTTCATTAAGAAAACAGGCCCAGTTATTTGAGTAACTGACTGAGTTGGTGCTGTTGAAGTAGACGCCATGTATTTTTGAGTCAGTCTCGTTGGCAATGTAGGTACTGATAAATGTAGATGCTTTGTCATTGCTATAGTTTATAACATCTGTCCATTCTTCTTTGCAGAGACTTAGCATCGTTTCATTAAGTTCATTGATCGCAAGACCGTTACTGTAGAGTTCGTTTTTATAGAAACTCTCAATTTTTTTCTTATTAATTGTTAAGACACTTGTGACATTGGTTAGGGATCTTGCGGCTTTTTTAAAGTCCTTATATACCAACATGTGAATCTCTGTGCCAGGATGATTTTTTGCAAGTGAGTTTATTAAATGTGCACTTTGATAAATGTCACCAAATCTTTTTAAATTAACGATGAGTATCTTATTCATTTATAACCTCTTCTTTTCTCTGTGTAATAACAGCTTCAAGGCCCTGTAGTAACAGGTCGTGCTTTGTGATTTTGTTTTTATGTTTTACTTCTTCCCATATTGTCTCAAGGCTTGAGTTTTCATGGTCTGCAATAAGATAATTTCTAAGCTCTTCATCTTTTACAAACTTAGAATATTCACTGCTGAGTTTTGATGCTTTATATGTCATGAAGCTTTTGAAAAAGTTATTATAAAGGTTGAAACTTGCTGGGTGAGGTATAACTGAAGGGCTCATGCTTAGATAGTTCATTAAAGGTACATCTTGAAAGAAACTTTCAACACTAGAACAGCATGTAATACGTAGATTTTTGCTAGGTTTGATAAGGCCTTCTTTTAAGGCTCCTTGGTAAACATCTAGGTTTGGTTCAATAACCCATAATAGGTATTGATCACCAAACTTCTTTCTCATTTGAACTTCAGCTTCTTTCACATGATAGCCAAAGCCAAGTCCAAAAATTAAGACGGTATTTTTCTTTGTTAAAAGTTCTTTGTTTTGAGAGGCGAAAGATTCAGCTTCTTTAATTGGGTTATAAACTGAGTGTAAATGAACACCATCAACGACTGGTATTTTACTTTCACTTTTTGAGAGTTTTACCTCTGTCTTCCATCCTTGGGACTTCATTGTTAACCTCTTCCATGGTTTAAAGTAAATGTATGTTTGAGAAAATGATTGTTCTTCCTGAATCTTTTTGGTGAAGGGTCAATCATTGACTCCAATTCTACCTCTATTACCTCATGGAAGTGCCCTTCTTGTCAATTTGTGTGGTGCCAAAATGACATTTGGTTGAACTAATTACACAGGTAATTTTACTTTAAATTATTGAGATTATAGCCCTTGAATTTTTGACTGAGTTTATAAATTTCGCCAATTTCTTTGCTAATCTCTTGCTTTTCATTATTTAAAGAATCAATTATTTCTTGATCAAGCTTTTGAATCAAATTTATCTGATCACTGAAGTCAAATGACCACGCTTTAATAAGCTCAATATTTTCTTTTGTTAACTCTTCCTGTGGAAGGTTATTTATAAAGGACTCAATTCTTGAGTAAACTTCTTCGCTCAGTTTTATGACCTGATCTCTATTGTCTGTAAGTTGCTCAATTGAGTCTACATTTCCACTTTTTATTGCATCTAGAAGGTTTCTTGTAGATTTCTCAATAGCATTGAAAATATCAGTATGAATCATTATATATTCTATGCATCTATCAATCATCTTAAGCCTCACCTTCAGTACTGTTTGCTTTATCTTTTCTTATTTCTTTAATTGCTTCTGTCCAGCCTTCATAAAGAGTGTTCAATACATTAAGACATGCTTCTAGTGGGGCCTTGTCTATTTTAATGTTTGCTTGGGTGCTTGAATAAAGCATAAAGTCGTAAAGAGAAGATAGCTCTTTTGCAACTTCACCACCAATTTCAAAATCTAAGCTATTGTTAAGCTCGATTATAATATCTTGAAATTTCCCAATGAACTCACCTTTTTTGGCGATCTCTTTGTTGTCTATTGCATCCATTCCTTTTTTTACATTCTTAATTGCAGCTTGATACAGCATTAAAAGAATTTGTTCTTTGCTGGCGGTATGAATAGATGTTTTCTTGTAAGCTCCGAGTCCGTAACTCATAATTGCCTCCTAATATATTAACCTAACTGTTGGGTTGGTGGTGCAGCAGCACCGAGTGCTGCTAAGCCTGCACCTTGAGCTTGGATTCTTGAAATCGTTCCCTCAAGCCTTGCAAACTTATCTTTTAAATTCTTTTCTTTTTGATTAATGATTCTTTGTTTTTGTTCAATCCTTCTATCAATTTGATCTATTTTTGACTGAAGTCCATTCTTTCGAGAAGTCAAAACTCCGTTTGGATACTGAAGAGCTTGCTTTGCAAATTTTCCAAAGTTTTCAATAAAGCCGAGAGACTTCGTACCATCTTCTCTGAATCTACCAACAAGAATTTCACTTACTTGATTATAGTCTTTAGATAAAATAGATTCGAATTTCTTTTGATCGACTCCGAGTAAGCCATCCCTTTGAAATGTAATTCCTAGATCTGATAATCGTCTAAAGCCTTTCGATGTTTCGATATCTTGAAATATAGTGCTACGAATTCTTCCTTCTAGTGTTTGTAAGAGACTATCTCCACCTAGTGTTCTAGACGTATCCGTATTTTGATCAATATTATTTTGTTCTTTTATAAAGCCCAGTACCTTGTTGATACTGTCTATGAGGTTCGTAACTTTGCCTGTTACGGCTTCTTTGTCTTCACCTACTTGAATTGAAAACTCTTCACCAGGTTTTGCTTTCTTTAGGTCAATGACCATCCCCGGAATTAAGTCTTTAACAGTGTTGGCTGGAACTTCGACTTCAAAACCGTCGACCTTAACAACCGCATCTTTTGCTTTTCTTTCTTGCTCTAGATAAAAATCATTATCACCATCAACGAAGTAAAAGTATGGGAATTCAGCTCTTTGGCCATCACCAGTTTCTGATAAGCTTAGTAGTAGTCTATAAGGAGAATCTGAGCCAGATCCGTCATCAATAACAGTTGCAGTTAGGCCATTGTCACCATCTTTATTTATCATCTTTGCGACACCATCAAGACTTGAGTTATCAGAGTCGACATATATCTCTCTGCTTTCACCATCTGGTAAAAAGTATTGAATAAATCCAACACCAAGATAGCTATCTTCTCTACTTGCGAAACCGGAGCTCATTGCTGAAGATTTTTGGGCCAAGCTTACGACTTCAAACTGGTGGCTTCCCGTTCCCGCAACATTCTTATCGACAGTGACATCAACAATGTCACTGTTAGTATTAACTTTTAATTCTTTTAGTGAACGCGCGTTTCCGCTTGCTAGTACATTTGCCCTAGCTTCAGTCATTAGCTGTGTAAGTTCATCAACAAGGGCTTGCTTGTCTTTAATTTTACCCTTACGACCGTCCATCTTCTTGAGTGGAATCTTTTCGGCCTCAATGATTTGCTTCACAATGTCCTTCGGCAACCCTGTATTAATAGAGCCAAAAGAAATAGCCAACTGATCCTCCTGATCCATTGTTCTTTAAAGATGATAGATAAAATCTAATTCATCTTGTTATATAGAATATCAAATTAATGTCCTAGACGTTAGGTAGACCTATAGGGGCAGGAATTGCAGGGTATAAGTGGCAAAATAATATTAATCAGTTAGAATAGAAAAGCCGGCTTTTGGGGAGCCGGCTTAACTTTTTTGGGTAGATTAGTAGGTTGTTTTCTTACTAAATTTATCGGGTATTATGGAAAAAACTTTAGGAAAAAACTCAGGTATTATATTTTTAAAGTCAAAATTCTTTTTAATTCGGATAGTTACATACTTTAGTATATTACTCATACCTATTTGGGCCCAAAAGTCTCTAGAGCTTAATACCCTCTTTCAAGTGCTTCTCATGTCTCTCTACTCAATATTTATGGCCAGCCAGTGGTTTCTACTTGGTAAAGAAATTGATCATCGGCTGAAGATATATTTTAGAGTTAATTCAAGTCTTGATAGAGTCGTTTATCGAATTTTCCTTGGGATGTTTGCCTTCATATTAATATTTAATTTATTAAGCTTATTACCAACAAAATGGGTCTACAATTCGTTTTGGGCGGTATGGGTTTCGTTGGGTATTTTTTATTCTTGGCCTACAAGAGGAAAAATTATTAAAGAGTCAGTTATTACTCACTTTGGTGAGTTTCGATATCTTGATTCTTTTGAAAAAACACTTGTTGGTTTAACCATTGTTTTATTTGTATTTTCAATACCTGAACTTCCTACATTAACTAATGAGCCGGCACTAAAACTTTTTTTTGATCAAAATGAAAACATCAGTAATATATTTTGGAATTTTTTAAAAGTTAGTTATTTTCCTTTTTATAAATATCCAGAACTCTTAAGGTTTGGTTGGGCAGCTTATTTTTACTTAATTGGAGTAGGGTTTTATCTCGTTAATTTTTATGCTTTGTTGAGGTTTTTTGTTTCAAGAAGGTTGTCGCTACTTGGCATCTTTGCGCTTTTATCGTCATGGTCGTTTAGTAAAATTCTTGTTGTTAACCCAGGGGCAACACTTAGTACAACTTATTCATTGTTATGGATATGGAGCTTAATCTGGGTAACAAAAAGCTCAACCTATAGGACTGGTTTATTCCTCGGCCTTGTCAGTTTTTATGGTGCAATTCTAAATGCTAGTTGGATAGTGTTAATGCCTATTCAGGTTCTATTAACTGTTTTTTATTTTTTGAAAGATAAGACAATGTGGTATCGAAAGCAATTTTTAAGGTACATGCTTTTGGGAATTGTTTTGACTGGTCTTATTTTATTTTCAGATAAGGATGTATTTTCAAGTAATAGTTTCTTTTATACTGAAATTGTCGAAAACTTTTTTGTTATATTTAAAAGAAAAGCATTCTTTAGTTTGGCGATCTTTGGTTTTATTGTTGTGGTACTTAAATATGTTTTTCCAAAAATTAAAGTAGTAAAAGACTTACAGTTTCAAACGAATAGAATTGACCAATTGCTTTTATGTTATTTTCTATTATTCGTCTCAACTGTCTCGGCTGATACAAGCCTTGTAAAAGACTTCTCAATTATGTGGCTACTTAGTCTCTTTAGTCTTTTCCCACTGGAAGTTATATTCCAAAATATTAGCAGGTTAAGATCTTCTCGTAATATGATATATCTGATTTATATCTTAATTTGTCTGCTTGATAGTCACTTTGAAGGTAGGGTGAAAATATTTCTGAGAATATTTGATATATAAATTCTAAACTATGCTACAATTTTAGTAAGGAAACTTCTTAAGGAGTACTTTGTGTTCCATACACGCCTTACTAAAGATCTTTTTGATCAGTTCTTAAGCTCAAATCAACTCAATCGTTCTGAGATGCAATCAGCACCCTATGTCTATGTTGACGGAGAGAGTGGCGAGATAAAATATCTTGCAAACTTACTGCGTTCACACGGCCCAGAGTGTGAAATTATGGCCGTCTCAATCGCTAAAGAGGGTGATTTAGAGTTCTTGAGCACTGAAGAGTAGAAAAGGTCATATTTAACCAAACGTTAGCCCTAGACATGCTTTCAGTATGTAGGGAATTCTTCACATTAAGGTCTAAAATACTTATATTGAGTTAAGGTTCTGTAAGAAAGTATGGAAATATGCTGAAATTGTGAATAACTATAGTTAAAGTGTTAATAAAGCCAGATTCTTAGATAAATGACTCTATATGTGCTTTGATCAATTGTCGTAATGTACTGTTTTTACTTATGAAGCTTTTTAGTATACTTTCAATTGTCTATCACACTAGAGAGATTCAATAATGTGGATAACTTTCTCTTTTTTGTGGATAAAATAATCAAGTCAAGTAAAAATGAGAGTTTTATTTAGAAAATGTCAGAATAGCGGAGCGTTATTTTAGATGGTGAGCGTCTAAGTTAATACAGAGGAGTCAATATGAACCACTTAAAATTCATAAAAGAATTAAAAATAGAAATAGATAGAATCTTTGTTAATAATCTAGAAAGCAATAACGTTGAAATTAAAAAAGACAAAAGTTTTGTAACTAAAATTGATCTTGAAATTGATAAAGCAGTAAAAACTATCGCAAAAAAATATTTAGATTTTAATTACTATAGTGAAGAAAGTAGCGAAAGAGATTTTCTAAAGCCGCTTCTGATAGTTGACCCAATTGATGGAACAAAGGGGTTAGTTAAGCAAAATGGTGAGTATTGTGTTTCAGTTGGCTATTGGGCGGAGGACAGCTGGGGATGGTTGTATTATCCAGATGAAAAAATTGAAATTCACTCTAATGATTCTACAGAGAACATTCATGAACACACCCATGGACTCGTATCAAGAAGTGATTATGAAAGAGGTCTGTTTGCGGATGAAACCTTGGAGATGGTCCCAATGGGTAGTATAGCGAAAAAGTTAGGATACTTGGCTCAGGGAAAATGTCGTTTTGTCTATAGTAAAACAAATAAGAATGTATGGGACATTTTCGCAGGTACAGTTATTTGTCAAAGAAAGGGGTTATACCTCTATAATAAAAATGGTAAAATTAATTCTTATAAAAAGTATTATGAAGGGCCACTTTTGTGGTGTGCTGAAAAAGACTTTGATGAACTAAGGGAACTTATTAATGAATTTTAAAGTAAAGGATCACTACTTTAAAAAAGCTAAAAAAGATAACTATCTTGCGCGAAGTGTATATAAACTAGAAGAGATAGATAAGAAGTATAAAGTATTTAAAAAAGGTGATCGTGTTGTCGACTTAGGATATCACCCAGGTAGCTGGATGCAGTATACATCGAAAGCGATTGGTGAAAGTGGAAAGGCCATCGGTATTGATATAAGACCATTGAATAAAACCTTGTTGACCCTAAAAAATGTAAAAATTTTTGAAAAAGATATTTTTGATGTTCAGGTCCCTAAGGATTTAGAAGAAGACGATTATTTTGATGTATTAATATCTGATATGGCACCGAATACCACAGGTATAAAATCAGTTGATCAAGATAGAAGTTTAAATTTAGTTGAGAAAGTATTTGAAATTCTACCAATTTTTTTAAAAAAAGATGGTAACTTTGTTATTAAAGTATTTGACTCAAATGCAGCTCAACAATACTTAAAATCTAAAAGAAACCTTTTTAAAGAGTTTCATCACTTAAAACCAAAATCTACACGAACTGTAAGCAAAGAGTTTTTTGTAATAGGAATAGGCTATAAAGTTGAAGAATAAAAAGAAAGAATTAATAATGATTATTGTTGCCCTTACGTCATCTGTCGTCATGGCGATAGTATATTTAAATATATTAAATAAGAATAGAGAAGAAAAAACTAAACTTGAATATTATTCTTATATAAACCAACTTCACGATATTTTTCTTAACTCAGATGAGGTTAAGAGAGAGTATGTGCTGGATGAAAAAATTAAAGTAAAAACTACTGTTGAAGAAGAGTGGCAAGTCTTCTTAAAAAAAATGTTAAAAAGAAATAGTAACTTTTTTACATCTGTTGCAATTATTGACAATAATACCGGAAGAATTATTGGAGTATACGGTAATGGACGAAATAAACTACAAAAAGCAAATAATATAATTTTTTCACCAACACATCCAGCAGCAAGCTTGTTTAAGATCGTAAGCTCTGCAGAACTTTTGCAGAATCAGAAAATATCACCAGACACAAAGTTTTCCTATAGAGGCAGGGGAACAACACTCTATAAATATCAATTAAAAGATAAAATAACGAAGTGGAGTAGAAAGATTAACTTTAAAAAAGCATTTGCCTTCTCTAATAATGTTATTTTTGGAAAAGCAGCTATTAAAAACTCGAATGCTGTTGAATTGTCAGAAATGGCATATGAGTTTGGCTTCAATAGAGATATCTTAACTAATCTAGATTTACAGCTAAGTAAGTTCAGGCCAGCGACAGATCAATATAATCTTGCTGAAGTAGCTTCAGGGTTCAATAAGAAAACTCTTACAACTCCTATTCATGCAGCCTTTTTGAGTTATGTTGTAGCAAGTAAAAACCCTGTTAAGACAATTTCTATCATTGAGAACATTTCAAAAAACAATATTATATTTGTGAACCCAGAACGAAAGGTTATTTCGCATGTTTCTAAAAGTTTACGTGAAGATGTGTATAACCTTATGGAGTTTACTGCACTAAGTGGAACTGCTCGTTCACTAACACGACGTCTTCGTTATAATGTGAAAAAGAACTACTCAATTGGAGCAAAGACAGGCTCTATTACGGGAGGACTTCCGAAAGGTAAAAGAGAGTGGTTGACCTTTTTTGTTAAACCCAATGGTGAAGACGATTTAGGTATCTCTGTAAGTATAATGAATATTTATAAAGATAAATGGTATCAGAAGCCAACATATTTTGGAAAAAAAGTTATAAAACATTATGTAAAACTGAAGAGTGAACCAAAAAGATTAACAAGTAGTGGAAGAAATTAACTCAACAATATTTAATCGGTTTAAGTGGCTAAAAAAATCATTCTATATAGGATGTTTTTTTATTTTATTTACGAGCGTGTTAACGTCCTCATTTTATGCTCCATTTCGCATCCCAAGTAGCTCTATGATACCTACCTTGTTAGTAGGTGATTTTTTAATTGTTGATAAGACAAGTTATGGAATAAAGCTTCCTTTTACGGACATCTCGTTTGGTAACTTTAATATTCCTAGAGTGAATATTACATCTACAAAGCTTCCTAGACGTGGAGATGTTGTCGTATTCAAACTTCCTTCATCTCCCAAGATTTTTTACATTAAAAGAGTTATAGGGCTCCCAGGAGATATAATAAAAATAAGAAAGAAGAAGATTATACTTAATGGTAAAGAGTTGAGAGCAGACATTATTAAAGATGAGAATATTCTAAAGAGTTATAAAGAGGAAAATCGAAACTTCAATATTCAATATTATAACAGTGAAATAGGAAATAAAAATTATATTTATCAAATAGATATTGATAATTACTTTAAACAAGATTTCAATCAAGTGATTGTTCCTAAAAACTCTTTATTTGTTATGGGTGATAATAGAGACTTTTCATTTGATAGTCGCTTTTGGGGCTTTGTGCCTGCCAGTAATATTGTAGGTGAGGCAAAGCTGGTTTGGTTATCCTTAAGTGTGCCTGGTTGGAATTCGAGAAATGAAAAAAGAACTGATCGTGATAAGGTAAAATTTAGACCAGGGCGAATAGGTTACTTTATTAATTGAATATTTACGGCTCCATCATCACCATTAGGGTGTTCAAAAAGTACTTCAGGGTAATTTTTCTTAAGCTCTACAATTTTCGACTTTAAAATACCATCCCCATGGCCATAAACGACATGAGCATAAGGGATGTCTCCTGAAATAACAGTATTAATAATATCAATCAATTTATTTTCAAATTCCTCAAGTCTAACGCCCCTAAAGTCATGCATAATTTCAGGTTTAGAATTTTTGAAAACGTTTATAGATATCTTTTGTTGAGGGGCCGCGTTTTTTGATAATTTAAGGTTACTTAAAGGTAGCTTCATTTTTAACTTCCCTTGTGTAACAGTAATGATTTTTTTTCTCTTATCAATAGAAGTAACAATAACTTCTTTTCTTGAAACTTTATCGATTAAGTTTATACCTATTTTTAATTGCTCTAATTTAAGCTCTTCCTTTGCAGGAAGAAAAACACTTTGAGATGTGTTAAGAGTAGACTGTAGCTGGTTAAGCTCTTTTATCTCCTCGCGATTGCTTTTTTTATTAACGATATCGTTTCTTATTTTTATAAGTCTTGAGTTGAGCTTGTCATATTTTACTGTAAATTTTTTCTCTTGATCGATGAGTTTTATATTAAGGCTTGAGACTGTTTTTTTGTGTTCTTTTTCCTGATCAGACAGTTTTGACAAAAGAGAAATGACTTCATCATCATTATTACTTACTTTGACGTTCTGTTCTAGATTATCTTTGTAGAAATTATTACTTATAAGATGGAACCCAAATTTTTCTTTTTCAATTTGTTTAAATATTTTTACAGCATAAGAACTACCAGATTTTCCTTGGATAAATTCAAAAGTGGGTTTATTTGTTTCATGGTTAAACCGAACATGTCCTGAGTCAATTACTGGGTCACGTTCAATCTTGTCTTTCAATAACTCATGGTGTGTCGAAACGAAGACGGTATTATCATTATTTAGTGCTTCTTTGATTACGTGATAACTAATCTCACTTGCCTCAACACTCGAGGTGCTTCGAAAAATTTCATCAATGATTAAGATATTTTTACCATCTTCGTTAATAGAGTCTAGTAAGTTGTGACACTCAAGAGAAAAGCTACTGAGTCCGTCAGTTAAATTCTGTGTATTATTGATTAGAAGTAAGAGCTTGTCTGGGATTTCTCCTTCAGCATAGCTGCAGGGTACATACATCCCACTTTTTGCAAAAATAATAACCAATGCGATGGATTTCAGCAGAACACTTTTTCCACCTGTATTAGGTCCACTTATTAAAATACCATTTTTCGTATCAATATTATTTGTGATTGGATTAGTAATAAGAGGGTGAGCTATATCTTTGAATAAGAAACTTTTTGTGCTTTCTATAAAAGGGCACATGTTATATTTATTTGCAAAAGAGTATTTAGACAATAGTTGGTCGAATTGTGTGATAAGAGAAATTAAATCTACAATACTGTTTTTGTTATTAAAAAGTATGGTGGTTAGCTTTTTTCTTAAAAGATACAATTCATGATCAAGTTTATTATATAATTCGTTAAGCAGGTCGTTTAAAGACTTTATTGAAACAGGCTCAATATAGAGAGTGAAACCACTTTTTGAGTTTCCTCTTATGATGCCTAAGTTACTTGAATACTTATCGCTGTTTACGGCTATGACAAAACGATCATTGTAGATGTCAAAAGTGTCTTGATTTGTGATTCCTCTATCTTTGAAATTTCTGAATACATGTTTTATTTGTTGCCGTATTTCAACCTCAACTTCAGATATTTTCTTATCGAGCTGACTCAATTTAGGATGGTTTTGAAATTGAATAGAGCCACTTGAAGTAAAGAGCTTATTGCATTCCTGATTAAACTTCTTAAAGTTTATAGTATCAAGATCTTCATATAGGCTATATAAGTTCGTACTTTTGAAGTGTTTTAGAAATTTTGAAGAATTCCTTGTTAATATCGAAAGATTAAAAATTTCTGAAAGTGAAAGTACGTAATCTTTTTCAATTAATTTAACAATATTTGAGAGCCTAATTGATGGATCAATTCCAGAAAAAGCTTGCCTGAAGAGAGTGGGGGCTTCCTGAACGTTTAGTGATATATTTTCAATATCTTTAATTGATTCGCTCGGTGAATAGGCCATATTGGCCCATGGAGCCATGAATATATCTTTAGTGTGATCAAAAAAGGTATGCTGTATAATAAGGTTATGTACTTTATCCCAGTCGACTTGTTGAGATAAGAAATCATAACTTGCAGTAAATGCATTACTATCCATGAGGTTCCTTTGTCACGGTATGAAGAATTATTAGCTAATTCTAACAATCAATTTGCAGAACATGAATATTTTTTAATTCAAAAAGTTTTTGCATCTCCACATTATATTATTTTAAATTGTCGGTCACCAGGTAAAACAACATTTCTTTATGTTGGAAAAGGAGCAATGTTTTGTGGAGTTTGGCTAAGTGAAGTTAACGTTTTATCTAAGTATAGAATTAGAGATCGATGGAATCAGTTTTTTAAAAAAAATATAGTTGGACTTAAGGTTACAAAGACAGAGATTGTTGGTGAAAGAATTATGAAGTTATCAACTAATCGCGCTTCGATCTTGATTGGGTATGAGAACTCTCTCTTGAAAATAGCAATTGGAAATGAAGATGTATATGCACTTCCATGGGGTAAGGAAGTTAGCGAAAAAGACTTTATTGAAAAAGAATGTAACTCGAAATTTGTTAATATCTATGAATTCTTATGTTCAGATTACAATGAAGACATTGAAGGAATAATTAATAAAAAGGTAGAAAGTGCAAACAGAAAAGACAATAAAAAAAGCAACAAAAAAAGTATTAATATAAAAAAAGATATTAAAGCCATCGACGACGCATTAAAGCTGTGGGATGAGTTAATTGAGGGGAATGTTGATCTGAGTAGTGAAAAATTAAGTTACGGTAAATTGAAAATAAAATTCAATAAAGGTCAATCACAAGAATCAAAGAGAAATGATGTTCTAAATAAGTTAAAAAGATTCAAGAAAGGAAAAAAAATTCTTCAAGAAAGATTAGAGAATGTGAAGCTAAAAGATAATAATGAAGACTTGAGTATAGATCTCAATATGATGAAAATTGAACCTAAGTGGGAATTAAAAAAGTATAATATTAAAGGTAAAGTAGATACTCAAAATTTTAAGTTATTTAAATTTGAAAAGTACACGTTTTACAAAGGCCTGGACTCCAAATCAAATGACTATATTAGAAGTAAAATTTCAAAAAAAGAGGATTATTGGTTTCATGTAGATTCAGAAACTAGTGCACACATAATTGCTAAAGGCTTTGAGGGAACTCCAACTTTGGAACTATTGCAAATTGTTGCAGGGTTAATTATTGATAAGCTTGAAGTAGGAAAGCAAATCAGTCTAATTTATACAAAGTGTAAATATCTAAAATCAGTTAAGGGCCATTCTGGATCAGTACGATTTTCAAAAGAGAAACGAATAACTGTCTTGATTGATCAGGAATTGGTGGCAAAAATTTCGTCCATATCGAACGAGACTTAAAAAGGTTAAAATGATAGTGTTTATATGGGTGAAAAATGAAAAAAATATTATGCTTATTATTGTTGTTTAATCTCCAGACATTAAATGTCTTCGCGAGTGCTGTGAAGGACTTTGAAATAAGGCAATACAACCCTGTTAATATGGGTCTCAAAGACCTCTACTATGATGTTAGGATTGAGGGTCTTACAAAAGAATTTAAAAAAAGTAACTCTCTAATTAAAATAGAAAAAGAAATATATTTTAAAGTGTTTTGGCTTTATCCAGGAAAAATTGAAATTGAAGTAGAGGGATTACCAAAAGGATTTCTTGCACAAAAAAATCAATTAATATCGCTGGTAACTCCAAAGGTTGCAGAGGTAATACCTACATCACTTTCTAAAACATTAAGGAAGTATGAGCTTGCTGAAAAAAAGAAAGGTAAGAATACAATTGTCATTGCAAAAGATAGAACAAGATCTAGTGCTGTTACAGAAATGGAACTTACATTTGATGAAAAGTCTAGATTAACAAAAGTATTCTATAGAAGTCCTATGGGTAGTCAAAGAGTTCAAAATAATTATGTGACAAAGGCTTGGAGTAAAAATAAATGGGTTAAAGATATGGTGGTGGCAAGGTCTGTTACGGGTGTTCAGTCCACAAAGGTTGAAACTAAGTATGATTATGAATCTATTAAGGGTTTTGGATTATTAAATAAAATTGTTATCAATACAGAACAGGTTATTAATCAAAATTCAAAAAATGGAAAAGAGTTGAAGAACAGTATAGAGAACATTGTTCAGTTCTCAAACCATAAGGTGAATGAGAATATAGCACAAGGTTACTTCAGGCGAAATGTGAGCGGAGGTAAAAATTAATAAATATATTAACATACTTATTATTTTAATAGTTTTGGTATCATGCCAAAACCAAAAACCATCTGAAATTGAGGTTACAAGTACGGCTGTTCAATTTAGTCTAGAGCGTGCGAAGGCGTGTCAGAACACAAATTTCACTAAGAATATTTTATCTCACCTAAATGTTACATCTCTTTTTAAATGTGCTGGTTGGGACAAGATGTTTCCAATTATGAATGACTCCTTATCAAATATAAATTCTTCAAACTGGAATCATGTATTTGAAAAATTTGATAACGAAATTTTTAATAATCGTGAGAAGAGAGAAAAAATATTTGGCATAATAAAAGACTTAGATAGCAAGGGAGGATTGTCACACCTTTCTAACGTCATGAACTCATTGAGTGAAACTAATTTTTATGACAGTATGTATATGCTTTTTTATTGTTCAAAACACAGAGATGATAAACGATGTATAGAAAGAGAAGAATACATACTTACGCATGAAGAACTTGTTGCATATTTTCAATACTTTAAATTTCCAAAAGAAAATTTTCAAACACTAGCTTATATAACTCAAGATTTTACTGACTCTGTAAAAAATGTTGATACATATAATAAGGCCATCCAAGAAGCAACTAAAGACGATAAGTTTTTAAAAGTAAGAAGAAGCTTGATTAATACTTTTGTAAATAAAATAAAAAGCGGAGTTAAAAAAGAGGATTTGAAGTACTTCGAGAGTATATTAACCTCAGAAGTTAATAATGCTCCCTTTTTATATAATTGGCTTCAGTCCACACCAAGTAATAAGCTTTTAGAAATTTTAAGATATCCTTATGCCGGAAATGTAGAAATTATTCCAAGTCTGATTAGTGTAAAAAAAGCTATAGAGAGTAACTTTGTGTGTGCAGACCAAGCTGGCTTGCTTCAGATATCAACGAAAGATGCATTTGAAGAATTTATGGATGTGTTGAGTAATGGGAGCCAAAAAGATTTTTTCAACTTTCTGTATCGAAATATCAATAGTATTCAAATTGCTCAACGTTTTTGTCCTGTTGTAAGAAATTATACAACGAGAATTAGGTATCCACATGAAAATTCACCGCAAGTTTTTAGGGCAGATTTTTTGACTTTGATGGGGTATCTCGGAGATTTTTTTCTTACGCCACAGTCGTTTGAAATAATTAAGTTTTTGCAGGTTAATAGTGAGAGTAATGATTACCTGTTAGATTTTTTTACAGGAGACATCTTTTTTACATTTGTCGAATTCAGTAGAGTGATTGATGTGGTATCTCCTACTCTTCTCCCAGAGCTTGTTGATCTGCTTAAATCTTTAGATGCAAATTTTTACAAACTAACAAACTCGCTTGGCCTTGAGTTGCTTAAAAAAGAAAGCAGCATAAAGCATAGAGCGATTTGGAAGGCTTGGAACTTTTTCAAAAAAGAAGAGCGAGAGTTCGCCTTTCGTTTTTTTGACAAACATTTTGAAAAAGATGGGGACTTCAAGTTATTACTGAAATTTTATTCAAAAATGCTTTTTGAAACATCAATAGAAACTGAAGTGATACTTGAGAGACTTCTTTCTGATGACCAAATTGATGATACTTTAAAAGCCTTTGAGGATATTTTTAAATTTTTAAGTAATAATGGTAATGATGAAATACTTAAAGAATTTAAAGTTTTCTTTTCAAAAGATCATATTCTAAAAGTTATTGAAGTTATATCAAGAGGCATTCAAATTGATACTTTGGACTTTGGAAAAGAGTATATATTATCAAATTCCGACATATTAAAAAATCTTAAAAAGCCAAATGTATTAGTTGGTAACAGTCTTCCAACTTGGGATCTTGCAGACTATTCAAAGAAGTGTATAAACTATTTGCAAAGTTTGGATTTTCAATTCTTACTAGAGCAGGGGCTAGGTCCATGTGAAAGGTTCAAAGATGAGGAAATATTAACTTCCTATGTTTCAAGCTTTTATAAATTAAACAAGTATTTGACCAATATTGTGAAAGGGAAGTTTGTGGGAAGCCTCGGAGATCAACACGGGCTCTTTTCACCACGTCTTCTGAGTGACTCCATAACAACAATGAAGTTGTTAGAAAAAAATGGAGTTGATATTGCCAGTGTTATGAAAATTCTTAAGTCTCATTTCTTTGAAAAGGGAGTTGTTAATGAAAATTTTGAAGACTTGAGGTCTGTTGTATTATTTATCGAAAATTACATATCAAACACTAATAATGTAAATAGAAATAAGCTATATGTAGATGTCGGAAGGTATGATCCATTATTACTCAAAAAAGAGCTTACAAATATTAAAAATTTCTTTTTTAGTTACTTGGAGAGCAATAATCATTTTGAATTAACAAAGAGACAAGATAAATATAGTTGTAAGAACTTCCTCAATCAAAACATTGGTGGGAATGTATGTCCAGATAGTGAGCATATTGAAAGAGTTGTGGATTATATTTTTTATGATTTGATTGAAGATAATTCAGAGGATGATGAATTAATCCCAATAGCATTAGAGCAACTCTTAAAGTCCATTAAGGTAGATGCTGGTTTAATGATTCCTTATGACAGAAAAGATCAGAAGAATTATAGCATGAGTGCTATTGAAACATTAGATATGATGTATAAAACAACTCTTAAAGGAGATAAGAGAAATCAAATGTTGATGCCTTATCTTGAAAATCCTGAAGTATATAAAATGTTTTATAAGGATAGGTTTGATCCAATCAGAAGAAATGATAGCGGAAAAGAAGAAAGAGAAGAGAAAATGACAACCATGGAGAGGATCGAAACGCTCATTAGAGATGTGCGTTTTGATTCCGGATATCTAGGTTTTCATTATATGAATGCAGTTAGTAAATCTAAAGATTACTCTAATGTTGTAAATAAAAAAAGAAGACTATTAAAGTTTTGTGTTCCCTTAAGGTTTTGTGGCAAGCATTTAAATAGAACTCAGAAAAGATTGGCTGAAAATTCTGTTGTAACATTTGATTCACTTCTAGATGTAAATAGATATGAAGATTGGAAGTATGGTGACTATATGAAGACTCTTTTGGGAGCCTTTGTTAGTTCATCTGGGAAGGCTTCCCAGACTAGTAGTATTGTAAGAGTTAAGTTAAGTAGTAAGAAAGAGATAGATGTTCCTTGGGTCGGAACAAAGAAGCAGATGAAAAAACATAATGGAAAAATTTTAACTTCTGTATCAATGGTCGCACTCTTCTCAAACATGGGAAGAATTATTCATAGCTATAATCAAGAAGGCCTTGAGGAATTCTTAAACAGAAAAGATGTAAGAACAATTTCAGAAAATCTCTTGAGAGGTGTCCCTGAAGAAGCGTTGGTTGCTTCTTTAACAAAAACTGTTTCCATATTAAGCAGGAAACAGATTGATGGAAAAAATATCTCCTTTTATTTATCTGAATGGCTTAAGTCTGCAACTCCTGAGACAAGACAAATGCTTTTTGAAGTTGTTTTTAAAATGATAGGTATTTCAAATTATATAGGACCTGCAGATTTTGATAAAAATATTGATTCTGATTTGGTTGCACATAATAATAATTTGAATATTCTTGATATGTTAGATCTTGCAAATAAGTTTATACCGCATTGGCAATATCTTATGGAAAACTTTAATCTGGATATGAAATTAGAGTCTGGTGTTGATGAAATTTTCAATTTAGTAGACTTTCTTTATAAGAATCTTTACTCGACTGATAATATAAAGAAAAATGAGGCCTATAGTGTTTTAAATATGGCCGTTCGGATCATTAGCAATATCCATAATAATTCGGGACTTGTTGATGATATGATTGATTGGATGTTGATAAAGAACAACTATCATAGTTTTGTGAGAAGTGTTGTTTCTTCTAATAGTCTCATTGCAAATTACTTTAATAACAAAGAGCTTCAAGCTATATCTAAGAAAGCACTAGATGTTGTATTAGACAGTAACTACCTTCAGTTTGACGGGGTTCTTGACTATATTGGGCTAAATGGAATTGCGAAGGTTTGTGAAGTTGAAGGTGATTGTAGTATAAACTTTCACAATCATGAAATTGAAAAAATTCTATCTTATTTAAGTACTGATAACGGTTATTTCTTAGAGGAATCTTTTAAAAAGCCACTACTTTACGACTTCATTAAAACAAATGATTTTCTTAGTAAAACACTCAATCAAATTGAATTAAGTCTAGATTAGCTAATATTTCCCATTGGTTACATGACATGTTGGCCTTATAATGAATAGTTATAAAGGGGTAAGATATGAGTGTAAGAGAAAAGGTTAATGGTACTTTAGACAAAGCAAAGTCTTGTATTTTTGGACAAGATGATTTGCTTGATTCAATAATGGCCGCTCTAGTATGTGAAGGTCATTTACTTATTGAAGGTATGCCTGGGTTAGGTAAAACTATGAGTGTAAGCACAATCAGTAAATTGTGTGATTTAAACTTTAAAAGAATCCAATTCACACCTGATTTATTACCATCTGACTTGATTGGAACTATGATGTATAGCCAAAAAAATGAAACCTTCTCAACTAAGTTTGGTCCGATATTTACTCAATTGCTTCTTGCGGATGAGATAAATAGATCGCCTGCAAAAGTTCAAGCTGCACTTCTTGAAGCAATGGCAGAGAAGCAGGTTACAATAGGTGATAATACACACAAGCTTTCTTCACCATTTGTAGTATTAGCAACACAAAATCCAATTGAACAAGAGGGAACCTATCCTTTACCGGAAGCTCAACTTGATCGTTTCATGATGAAGGTATATGTAGAATATCCATCTTTAAAAGCAGAAATGAATATCTTAAATCTTAAATTAAACTTTTTAGATAAGCTAGAAGCCGTATTGAGTACAGATGACCTCATCGAAATTCAAGAAGAGGTTGAAAAGGTATATGTTGATGAGAAATTAAAAGAACTAATTGTTACATTAGTACATGCGACTAGGCCTTCTTCTGAGCATTTTGTACAAAAATATAAAGATATTATCGTAGCGGGTGCCTCACCAAGGGCCTGTCAGTGGTTATACAAGATTGGGAAATATAAGGCGTGGATAGAAGGAAGCGACTTCGTTACTCCTAGTCATATAATGCAGATTTGCCCATCAGTACTCGGACATAGGTTAATTTTATCCTATGAAGCGACACTAGAGGGGATGAGTGGCGATAGTGTCGCTCGTGAGATAGCTGAAAAGATTTTTTAATGAACTTAACGGAAGTCAGAAAGACAGTATCGACAATTAAGGCCCAGCTATTTAAAAACTCAAATAGTTTTTCAATAGGTATGTTGAAAAGTCACTTCAGGGGAAGTGGTCTGCAATTTAAGGAACACCGGGTTTATGAAGCAGGCGATGATGTAAGATTTATCGACTGGAAGATGCTTGCAAAAACAAATCGGCCTTACTTAAAAACATTTGAAGAAGAACGTAATGTGGAAATATCAGTCATTATTGATATATGTCCAACAATGTTTTACGGTGCTGACAAGGTGTCAAAACTACAAGTGGCTTTAGAGATTGTTTGCCTTTTAAATATACTAAGTTCAGAAACTAGCGACTATATTCATCCAATTATAATAGCAGATAAGATATATGATTTACCTAAAGCAAGTGGTGAAAAAGGAATAGTAAACTTAATTACACAACTAGAGAAAATTGAAGTGCTAAATCACCTCGGTAATATAAATTACGATTTTTATAAAAATAGAGAATACACAAAAGAACAAAACTACTTGAAATATATAAAAAGAAATAGGGAAGTTGTTGTTCTTTCAGATATGTATAATCTAATCTCTAATGAAAAATTCAATCAAGTACTAAGCAATCCTAAGACGCACTGTTTTAGAATTACTTCGCCAATTGATCGTGAAGATCAAGATACTTACTTACTATCTACAAATGATAAAATCGGTGGTGTTGGGTATATTCACAAGTCAGATGTTGAAAATAATAGTAAATACCCGAAAAAAATTAAAAATATAAAAGTAGAAGATAAGTATCTAGAGTTATTTGTAAGGGAAATGATTTGAAAAAGATATTATTGATCCTACTATTTCTTGTTTCAAGTTTTATATACCCTTCAAATCTTGAGGGGATACTTGATATTAAGAATGATACTGTCAAAGTTGGTGGATCATATGATTTTGAGCTTATCCTTGTACCATATGAGTTTGAAGAGATAGAAAATTTTAGAGATCTAGAGGGAAAGACTTTTATAAACTTTTTCTATATATCAAATATAAGCAAAATTGAAAGGAGTGAAAATAATAGTTCAGCTGTCGTTATAAAGGGTTCATTGATTTTAATAAAAGAACCCGGAAAAAATAAATTCTATATCACAAGTCATAGAGATCTGAACTTTCCAGTCACTATCAAAAATAAAAATATAGTAAATGATATCAAAAAAGAAAATGATAAGAATTTAACGATGTATCAGTTTCCAGAAATAAAAGACGCTTGGTATTTTATGTATAGATATCATCTCCTAGTCGCCATATTTATAGTTGGGTTGCTTGTGATACTTATTGCTTACAAGTTTCGATCAACACCAAAAGTGAATGTTGAAAAACAAATATTTGAATTAAAAAAGATAGCGACGTTTAATGAACTTGTCGAAATTTATGATAATAGAAAGTCATTACTTGAGAAGTACCCGAATCATACAGATACTATAGGAACTTTGTTAGAAACAATTGAAACATGTGTATATTCAAATAATAAAAGTGATAAAGATTTTGCTAATATCAATATGACAATTGATATTATCAAAAGGAGCAGTGATGGAGTATAAATCAATATACTTATCTACAGCGATAATTCCTTTGATGATATTGTGGACTCTTAACTATTTTAAAATAGGTAATAATAAAAAGCTCGTCTTTCCAGAAAATATAAACCGTCCATCTTGGCTGATGTTTGTGAGGATGACTCTTTTTTTGCTTATGATGACGGCCTTTGTATTAATTGGCTATTCGTTAACTCAGCCAAGACAACAAATTGGTTATGCAAAAAGTAAAATTAAAGTAAATGATATATTCTTTGTTGTTGATGTCTCTAGGTCGATGTTAGCAGAAGATTTTCGTCCCAATCGTCTTGAAGCAGCTAAAGAAAAAATATCTGAATTTGTTTCACTTAGGCCAAAGGACCGTATAGGCTTAGTTATATTCTCTGAAAAGGTGTTTACTTTACTACCTTTATCTACAGATCTTGAATTGATAAAAAGAATGATTTCTGAAATAAACACTGATTTTCTTGGAAGTGGAACTAATATTGGAGATGCTCTTGCCTTAAGTGTTGGAAGGGCCACTCAATCTCTTGCTGAAAATAAAGTGATTGTTCTTTTAACTGACGGAGTCTCTAATGTTGGTAATATGACACCAATTCAAGCTTCTGAGTTAGCAAAAAAAGAGGGAGTAAAGGTATATACAATTGGAATTGGAAAAAAAGAGAACAGTAGAGTGCTAAGACATGGTCGAGGCTACCAAAAAATACCAGGGGGTAGTGTTGATCTCGACACGTTAGATAAGATCGCATCCCAAACGAATGGGAAATCATTTTATGCAGGAGATCCACTAGCTCTTCAAAGTGTATTAACAGAGATACAGGAGCTTGAAAAAACAGAGATTGAACAAAGTGGTAAGCCAATCTATAAAGAACACTATTACAAATTCCTATTTATAGGTGTTTTTCTGTTTCTTTTTGTTGAGCTTATAAGAAGAAAGTTTCTGAAGGAGGCCGTTTGAATTTTGAGTATTCAAAATATTCTCCGATTGTTATTATTATGTCGTTACTTATTTCGCTGTATTTTTATAATTATGAAAGACGATTTTACCTATGGGTTCAAAAATACTGGTTTAAGAAAAGAAGCTTTAAATCAAAACTGAAAACGATTTCTTTTATGATTGGTTGCGTTTTGATAATTATTAGCCTTTTAGATCTTAGAGGGGCATCTGAAAATATTGAAAGCAATATCCCAGTTCAAAAAACTATTATTATAATAGACTCAAGCTCCAGTATGCTTGCTGAAGATGTAAAACCAAGCAGATTTAAGAAGTCACTAATGTTGGCTAGGCATTTTGTTAAAAGTGCAGTCGGACACAGCATATCTGTTGTGCTCTTTTCAGACACTCAAAAAAAGCTAGTACCTTTTACAGATGATATAGATCTTCTCAATAGCAGAATTGAGAGTCTTGAATCAATAAGTATTCAAAATGGAGGATCAAATATTACACAGGCCATAATGGAATCAATTCAATATTT
Source organism: Bacteriovoracaceae bacterium (assembly GCA_028378565.1). Classification (GTDB taxonomy): domain Bacteria; phylum Bdellovibrionota; class Bacteriovoracia; order Bacteriovoracales; family Bacteriovoracaceae; genus JAAEST01. The sequence continues at coordinate 79,176 of JAONMX010000001.1, read as the reverse complement.
CAAAATGGATATGCCTGAGGAAGATATCTATGGAAACGTTCTTCTGTTAACGGACTCGGAAGAAACAGAAGAAAGTTTAAATCTAGATATTCCGGCAAACGTAAATGTTGCTGCTATTGGAATAGGTACCCTCGCTGGAGGCAAGATTCCTATTAGGGACAGATATAATTACTTTAGAGGCTTTAAGAAGTTTGGTGGTAAAGAGGTTGTGTCAAAGCTTGATGAAAAATTTTTGAAAAAGCTAGGGAGTAAAATAAATTCTTATAAATACTGGGTAGTTCAAAGTTATAATCTACCTACAGAAGAAATCTTAGAATTTTTTAAATCTAAGTTTATAAAGTCATTACAAAAATCTAAGGCCGTTGTGAAGCCTGTGTTGAATCATTATATTGTAATTCCGGGGATATTTTTTTTGACTATCTCTTACATGCTCTCAATGACGAGTCCTTTCTTAACAAGTCTATTAATATTAGGGTTTTTAATTATTTCGCCACAAAAGGTATTAGGCTCAGAGATTGATCAAAGAATTAAAAATGGAGAAGCTAGTTTTGAAGAGAAATTAAAATATTCAGAAAATCTTTTAAAAGCAAAAGAGTTTAGAAAATCACAACTTTTCATGGAAGATTTATTAAAAAAGAGTAAGGATTATCGACTCTTTAATAATTTAGGGATCGCTAATTTACGCCAGAAAAAATTTAAAGAGGCAATAGATAGTTTTGAAAATGCCTTTCGTGTTGCTGAAGATGAGAGAGTGAAAAAAGAAATAAGAGAAAACATATTAAAAATGTTGGCCGAAAAGAATAAAGACAAGAAAGATAAAGATAAAGACAAAGACAAAGAAAATAAAGATAAAAAGAATAAAGACAAAAAGGATAACTCAAAAGGCAAAGGTAATAAGAAAGATAAGAAGGATAAGTCAGATAAGCAAAATAAAGAAAAAAGTAAGGGTGACAATAAAGACGGTAAAAAAGAAGATAAAGGTGATAAAGAAGATAAGAATAAAGATCAAAACAAAAAAGAAAAAACCCCTCAAGATGAGCTTGAGAAACGTGAGTCTGAAATAAAACGAAAGAGAAAATTGCAAAAAATCCCGGCACTCGTTAAACAGCTTATGAGCGAGGATAGAGAATTACAAAAAAAGTTTTTAGATACATCAACTTCAGAAAGGAAAGGTTATGACAAAAAAGATTGGTAATATTTTGTTATTACTTTTAATGATTCAGAATATATTTGCCTCTGACTTTAGTGTGAAGATATCGCCAACCTCACCTGGGGTAAATGAAGTTTTCGAGGTTAGATTTACAATACCTAATAATACTAAAGAAAGACCATTTATCAGTTTTGACCCGCAGAATGTTGTGGTGCAGGAAAGATCCCAAGTTAAATCCTCCATCGCAACAACTTATTCAAATGGTAAATTTACAAAAGTTAAAAAAGAGGACGTCTTTGTTTATAAAATGAAGGCTAAGAAAGAAGGGGTTGTAAGGCTTAGTAATGTACAAGTTGACTTAAATAACAGAACACTAAGACATCCTAATATAATGTTTAGGGTAACTGAAAAGAGGAGAACCAATAAAAGATTCTTTCTAGAGGCCGAAGTTAGTTCAGACAATGTTTATATAGGGGAAGGTTTTGATCTTGCTTACTATCTCTATTACAGATCAAATATTGGTGAACCTAATATTAAAAAATTTCCTAAATTAAATGGCTTCATCAAAAGGTTTCATAATAAAAGGTTTAAGGCCGAAAGAGTTTATATAGAAGGAATTGAATACGGTAAACTTAAAGTATATTCAGCAAGACTTTATCCTCAAAAAACTGGTGTTCTTAATATTGATCCAATAGATGTTGAAGTGAGGTTTAACAATCGTCCGAGAAACAATAACTTTGGGTCATTTTCATTCGGCTTTTCACAAGTAATTTCAAGAGATGTTACAAGCACTAATATGAAAATAAACGTTAATCCTCTACCCGTAGGCGCACCTGATAACTTTACGGGTCTTGTTGGGATACACTCGGTCAGACTTAAGGTCGCTAAAGAGAAGTTCTTGGTAAATGAAGTAATGGAAGCCGCTGTTGAAATTGAGGGACCAGGAGCACTAGAGAGTTTAGATGAAATTAAATTATTTGAAAGTAGTTCAATAGAGAAATTTGACACAAAAAGTAATCTTTTAGAGTTAAATAATCAAACAGCAAAGAAAACTTTCGACTATACATACCTAGTGAGAAACAATGGAAAGATCGAAGCTACTTTGAAGCGATTAAGCTTCTTTGATCCGATAGATAAAGAATATAAATTTGTTGACTTTCAAATACCTGAGATTCTCTTCGGTGGAAGTGCTGTTGTTCAAAATAAAATCAAAAATGATATTAATAATAGCATACAGAATATTCAAGAACCTAGTACTAACAAAGTGCTCACGTTATCACCTCAGTTTAATATCAGTGCAATAAGAAAGGCCCTTGGTTTTAATTTAGTTAGGGCGTTGAATGTCTTGATGCTTTTGGCGATATTGACTGTTTTACTTCTCTTTCTTTTAAAAAGAGAGAAGTCCTCAGGATATCTTTCGCTTGAAGATCGAAGGCTCTTGAAAAATCTAAAAAAGAAAACGAATTATTCATCACTTTCTCGCGTTCTCCTTTCCATAGACAAAGGAAAAAAGACTAACGGTAACTTAAAAGAAATTGTTCAATTGTATAAGCTGGATAATGAAAATAAAATATTGAATATAATTGATAAACTTGAAAAAGAGTTTTACAAAGATAAAAAAGAGGCAGAAATTACGATTGATAGAAATATTATTAAATCAATCCAAAAAGGCTTAGAAAGTGCAGCTAATTAATGAAGTTAATGAAATAAATAAGATTGAAGAAGATGTTGGTATTTTAATTGGTAACTTTGATGGAGTACACACGGGGCATCAATCAATGCTAAGTGAGGTACTCTCTTTATCAAAAAAGAAGAAAGAATCCCTAGTGCTTGTTACATTTAGGCCTCACCCTGCTGAAATTTTAAAAAACGCCAAGCACTTTTTGATAAACTCATATGACGAAAGACTAGAACTGTTGAAAGAAAATGGAATAAAGTATATTTGGGAAATCGATTTCAATAGAGACTTTAGTACGCTTTCACCAAAAGAGTTCATGGATCAGTACTTGCTTAAAATTAAAAAGCTTAAATCTTTATATCTAGGTCATGATTTTGCATTTGGAGCTGATAAGTCTGGTGATCATTTATTTGTAAAAAATTATTGTAGAGATAAAGATATTGAACCATATATTCAATCAAAATTTGATGTTGGTGGTGAGAGTGTAAGTAGTTCAATTATTAGAAAATATTTGAGTAATTCAGAGATGCAAAAAGTGAATCAGTGTTTGGGGAGAGAGTTCTTTTTAAGTGGTGTTATTAAGAAGGGAGCGGAAAGAGGAAAAACAATCGGTTTCCCTACTGCTAATATCGCAGTTGACAATAGAAGAGTTGTTCCAGCTTCTGGAGTTTATTCTACTTTGGTAGAAATAGAGGGAGTGATCTTTAAATCAGTGACTAATATAGGTACCAATCCGACGTTTACTGATTCTGAAGATTTGAATGTTGAAACTCATATTCTAGACTTTGATAAAGACATTTATGGTGTGCAACTAAAAGTCATGTTCTTGTCTAAAATTAGAGAAGAAATGAAGTTTAGTTCTGCAAACGACCTGGTCTCTCAGATAAAACTAGATATTCAAAAAAGGTTACTTATTAAATGAAATTAGCTTTGATCGGAAAGGACATTTCTCATTCTAAATCTCAAGATACATATGAAGAGATCTTAAATAGGCCTGTCGATTATACGCTTCTAGATTATGAAACAGAAAAGAGTATTCCAGATTTAACGGAGTTGTTTAAAACGAATAACTTCTCAGGTCTTTCAGTAACTGCTCCATACAAAAAGTACATATCTGATAGAGTCATAAATGATCGATTTTCATCTGAGTTAAAAGCCGTGAATTGTGTAAAGTTTTATAACGGCAAGCTCATGGGGATTAATACGGATTTTTTGGCGTGTCTTAATATTTTAACAAGAGAGCTACCTCATTACGAAGAAGTTATTATTTTAGGTAATGGTGCCATGTTTAGGACAGTTGATCTCGCTTTAAGGCAACTTGATAGAGGTCATATTAATTACTCCCGCAGTAATAATGGAGAAATTGAAAATCTCGATTTAACAAAATATAAAAATTCACTTATAATAAATTCATGTTCTCGAACCTTTAATTTTAATGGTAGAGTTTCAGACTCAAGTACTTTCTGGGATCTTAATTATTCACATGAAATTAACCAAGCATTTTTGTCAAATCAATGCGAATATATTGATGGGATCGAACTTTTGAAGCTTCAGGCAATATATGCTTTAGAATTCTGGGGTCTAAATTAAAAACCTCAAGTTTGCTAATGTATTTCCGATAACATAGGTAATCAAATTATGTAAATTGGTGTACTTATGTTTAGAAAGGAATTTGCTGACGTTATAAGCAAGACAGGTATGGTTCCGATAAAGGATCTAAGGCCTTTGTTATTAAACAAAGAGGCTAAGGTTGTATCAGAATTAGGCTTGTTAAAGCTATCATTCTTCGATGATGTTAAGTTTGCAAAACAACTTGCTGATAACTATAAACTTACGTTCATTGATCTAAGTAAGGCCAAAATAAAAGAAAGAACCATTAAACTTATCAAGAAAAGTGATGTTTTAAAATATAGAGCATTGCCAATTCAAAAAACGGCAAAAGCTGTTAGTGTCGCCATCTATGACCCAACAATTGTTGAACTTAAAACAGAACTGCAAGCTGTCTTTCAACACCCGGTAGAGTTTATTCTAACGAACCTTAGTTCTTGGGAAAAAATATACAGTAGAGTTACTGAATCTATTGATGAACTACTTTCAACAATTAAAGAAGTATCACAAGCGGAAGAAGGCGAGGGCGAAGCCGTTAAGGAAGAAGATATTGGTGATGATGTCATCATGTTCGTTAATAAGATACTAGCTGAAGCATTTATTAAAAAAGCGTCTGATATCCATATTGAGCCCTATGAAAAACTATTTAGAATCAGGTTTCGTGTAGATGGAAGTTTACATGAGGTTGATACACCTTCAATGAGCTTGATGTTGCCAATGGTTTCTCGTTTGAAAATTATGGCCCAAATGAATATTTCGGAAAAGAGAAAGCCACAAGATGGAAGGATTAAACTTTCTGTTGGTGGAGCACCAATTGATTATAGGGTTTCTACTTTACCAACTCTCTTTGGAGAAAAGATCGTTTTACGACTTTTAGATTCTTCAAACCTTGAGCTTGATATGACGAAACTTGGTTTTGAGTCTAAACAACTTGGAGTTTTTCAAGATGGTATTCATCAACCATATGGAATGTGTCTTGTAACTGGTCCAACCGGTTCAGGTAAAACAACAACACTGTATTCTGCTCTTGCAGAATTAAATAAAATTACTAAAAATATTTCTACAGCAGAGGATCCTGTTGAATTTAACCTCGAAGGGATTAATCAGGTTAATGTTAATAAGGACGTAGGAAGGACTTTTGCAGCATCACTTAAGGCATTTTTAAGACAAGACCCTGATATCATCATGGTTGGGGAAATTAGAGACCTTGAGGTCGGTGAGATTGCAGTTGAGGCTGCATTAACTGGTCACATGGTTTTATCTACACTTCACACGAATGACGCTCCTTCAACAGTGACCAGACTTTTAAATATGGGAATTGAACCTTTTCTCGTCATTGGTGCACTTAATGTTGTTGTCGCTCAAAGACTATGTCGGAGAATTTGCGTCGAGTGTAAAGAGGAAGCTCCTGCAGCGATTGATGAACTCATCGCTTGTGGTATTGCTCCAAGCTCTGCAGAAAAAATTAAAACATATAGAGGAAAGGGTTGTGAGTTTTGTAATGAAACGGGATATAAAGGAAGGGTCGCAATTTATGAAGTGATGGCCATGTCGGCACTTTTAAAAGATATTATTTTAAAGCATGGTTCGGCCGATGATATTAAAAAACAAGCAATAAAAGATGGAATGAAAACTTTAAGAATGAGTGCCCTTACTAAGGTGGCACAAGGTCTTACGACGTTAGATGAGGCAGTGATGAACTCGTCTTCGGATAAATTTTAGGAGTAAGAAATGTCGGATGATAAAACGGCTACAAAAACCAAAGCAGTTGGTGGAAATGACAATGTTAAAATCCAGCAACTTTTTAAATTAATGGTTGAAAACGGTGGTTCAGATTTACATATATCAGTAGGAACATCCCCTGGCTTGAGAGTAAACGGGGAAGTTGTGCGAGTTAAAATACCTCCACTTTCAGCAGCGGATACGAAGCGAATTGTTTATCAAATCCTAACAGAAGAACAAAAAAATGAGTTTGAGAAAAACCTAGAACTTGATTTCTCATTTGGAATTAAGGGACTTGCTCGATTTAGAGCGAATGTTTTTTATAGTAAAGGTGGCGTTGCAGGAGTCTTTCGTCAAATTCCATCTATCATTCCAGACTTCAAAACTTTAAATTTACCAAATGTCCTTTTAGATATGACGGATGTTTCAAACGGATTAATTCTCATAACAGGACCAACGGGTTCAGGTAAGTCAACAACACTGGCAGCATTACTTGATAGACTTAATGAGAATGAAGCTGGGCATATCGTTACTCTAGAAGATCCGATTGAATTTGTTCATCCTCACAAAGGGTGTATTGTAAATCAAAGAGAGATTGGAACAGATAGTGTGTCTTTTAAAAGTGCCATTAAATCTCTATTGAGACAAGACCCTGACATTGTTCTGGTTGGGGAGCTAAGGGATGCTGAAACTATTGAAGCGGCATTAACGATTGCTGAAACAGGCCACTTAGTTTTTGGAACTCTTCATACCAACTCAGCTGTTCAGACAATAAACAGAGTTGTAAACGTTTTTCCATCTGATGAGCAAGAGCAGATTAGAACATTATTATCATTTGTATTACAGGGAATTGTTGCTCAACAGTTAGTACCTAAAACATTTGAAGCAGGGCGAGTCGCGGCCATGGAGATTTTAAGACCCACACCAGCGATAAGAAACTTGATTAGAGAAGATAAGATTCATCAACTTTACTCGCAAATGCAGATCGGACAAGAAAAAACAGGAATGGTTACTATGAATCAAAGTTTAAGAAGATTTGTGGATAACGGTTTAATTGACGGAGATACAGCAATGTCATACTCCAATAACCCAGAAGAGCTGGCAAAACAGCTTGGAATAAAATTAATGGACGGTTAGAATATAAAATATGGGAAACTGGACATACGAAGGTCTTAACAAAGACGGAAAAAGAGAAAGTGGTGTTATTCAGGCACAGACTGAAAAAGAAGTTAGAAGAACTCTTAGAGGTCGCGGTATACGTCCAAAGAAGATTAATCCTCCGTCGCTACTAGAGTTTGATATTGGCGAGTGGATGGTTGCAAAAGGTTTAGCAAAACCATTTGGTGCCAAGGAATTAATGCACTTTACGAAACAGTTAGCAATTATGACCAATGCAGGTGTACCCATTATTCAGGCCTTGGAAATTTTATATAAGTCTCAACATCATCCAGTACTAAAATCAGCTGTTAAGAATATTGTGAAAGATGTCGCCGAAGGAAAGACTATTGCTGAAGCAATGGAAGTTCATAAGGGTTTTGATAAGCTCTACTGTAACCTCATTAAGGCCGGTGAAGCTGGTGGTATTTTAGATACTATTTTAGACAAACTAAGTATTCATTTAGAGAAGCAAGAAAAAATTAAAGCTCAAATTAAATCGGCTATGACTTATCCAGGTATTGTGACGATGGTTGGTATCGGAGTTATTTGGGGTATGATGGTTTTTGTTGTTCCTCAGTTTGTAGGAATGTTGGCTGATACAGGACAAGACCCTCCTGCTATCACTCAGTTTGTTATTGATGCTTCTGAATTTTTTGGAAAATATACGATTTACTTGCTACCGGGATTTATTGTCTTAATTTTTGCAATGATGTCTTGGATAAAGACTCCTGCAGGGAAGTATATCTATGATCGAATGATGATGAAGATGCCTATCTTTGGTGGAATAATTATCAAAGGTAACCTGACTTCCTTCACTAGAACATTAGCAACTATGCTTAGCTCGGGAGTTTCATTAATTGATGCTCTAGATATTTGTATTGATACAATTGATAACGGAGTGATTTCAAAGGATCTTGCGGCCGTAAGAAAGAAGGTTGTTGAAGGAAAGACTTTAACCGAGCCACTACTAAAAATTGAATACTTTCCTGATATGGTCAGCCAAATGATACGAGTTGGGGAGCAAACAGGTCAGATTGATGGAATGCTAGAGAAAGTAGCAGAGGTATTTGAGTTAGAAGTTAATGAGCTAATAGAGAATATGACAAAGATGATTGAGCCACTAATTATTGTCGTTTTGGGTGGTATTGTTGCTGCGATCTTGGTCGCTATGTATTTACCAATGTTTATGGCCGCTGGAGGCGAATAGTAACTAGTTGAATTTAGGAAAGAAGAGAAATCTTTTTAGTTATTTGTGGAAAATGAGTTTGGCATTATAATTATAATAAGTTTGGTGAGACTCTTAATGTTTCACAAAGCAAAATATAGATCATCTTAATTGGTCTAAAATTACAAATCCATCTTAATTGGGTTTTTAAAAAGGAGCATGGCATGAAAAACTTTAAAAACGAAGAGGGTTTTACCCTTGTGGAGCTGATGGTGGTTGTTGCCATTATTGGTATTCTCTCAGCAGTAGCAATTCCAAACTTTAAAAAGTATCAAGCGAAGACAAAGACTTCTGAAGCTAAATTACAGTTAGCTGCAATTTATTCAGCACTTACAACATTACAGTCTGATTATGATTCATTTGCAGTTTGTCTTGGAGATGCAGGTTATATTTCACCAAACGGTTCATGGGATGATACGGATCCAGATACAGGTGCAAATTATTACTCAGTAGGTTTTCCTAATGCGGCAGCGGCAAACGGAACGAATGCCGATGTGATTGCCAACGGTGGTGATTGTGAAGATACCGAGTTTGGTGTTCCAGCCTATAAGTTAGTTGGTGGGTCTAGAACAACAGTTGCTCAGATTACTAACATTACGACACCAGCGGCTCTTCAAGATAGTGGTGACCCTGCCAGTCCAAGTGTTACAGCTGATGGTGGTTATTTTGTTGCAGGTGCGATTGGATTTATTGACTCTGACTTTGCAGAGGCAGCAGGTGATGCCAGTCAATGGATGGTTGATCAAAACAAGTTTTTAAGAGAGGTTAATAAAGGTTATTAAGTTTTTAAACTTAACAAGTATAGTTCAGAGGGGCCCTAATGGGTCCCTTTTTTTTTGCCTTTAAACCGGTAGGGCTCCCATATTCTAGGAGCTACATAAATTCCTTGTTTTAAAAGATAAGGGCTTCCATAAAAGTCATGTTGAGAGCAATTTCTTCTTCTTTGATTGAGGCAGTTGAGGTCTAGCTCTGCTTTGATTGCGTAAAGTTTTATCTCCAAACCTTTTTTAAAATTATCTATATCGCTATTTTTATATATATGACTTAAAAATCGGTAAGCTTCTTCAAGCTTTCCAGCTTCAGTAGATATTTTAGAAAGAGTATTGGCAATACGAAGTTTGTAAGCTTCACTTGGTGCAGCCTCATAAGCCGCTTGGTACTTCTTCTTTGCGTCTGCTGTATTATTAAGTTCATATAAGTCGTTAAATCCAGCATAGTAATTTAAGTTGAAATCTTTTGAATAGAATTTAAGTCCCTTTTCAAATAGTTTCTTTGCATTCTTAGGTTCATCTTTAACAATAGAAAGGTATGTTCCCCCTACTGAGTAATTAGAATAGAAATAAGGGTCAAGTTCTGAGATAAGGTTAAATCGGTAATACATCCACGACGCTTCATTATCACCAGTTCTAAGATGATCTGAGGTAAGCATTGTGGTGGTCCATAATAAACTAGAGCATAGCCGCATTTGTCCAGGACACATAAGCTTAATGAGTAAAGTATCAATTCCTAAAGATTCATCATTAGGGTTAATATCAAAGTTAATACTTTTTAACTTGTTTGAATTATAAAAATTCATTGATATGATTATTAAAAGTAAAGATAAGGGTATAATGAACTTCATAATTAGGATTATAAATGTTTATCTTTGAAGATGTAACAAAAACTTTTAAAACAGACTTTTGGAAGAAGCCAGAGGTGGTATTAGATAATCTTTCTTTCAAAGTAGGAGAAGGAATGTGTACTGGCTTTCTGGGAGCAAATGGAGCCGGTAAAACAACTTCACTTAAAATCCTCTTTCGTTTTATCAATGCAGATAAAGGTAGAATAGAGTTTGATAAATCTTTAGGAAATAACTGGGATCAAATCAAAAGAAATGTTGGGTTTTTACCCGAAAGACCATACTTTTATCCAGAATTAACAGGTAGTGAGTTTATAAAGTATATGCTTAGCCTATCTGGACTGAAAAAAGAGAATATTGAGGCTCAGTATAAATATTACAGTGAGTACCTCTTAATTGATCATGCCTTATCTAAAAAGTTGTCAACGTACTCTAAGGGTATGCTTCAAAGAATTGGTTTACTTTCATGTCTCTTGCATAACCCAAGACTTATTATTTTAGATGAACCTCTTTCCGGACTGGATCCAAATGGACGAAAAGATATTAAGAACTTGATGAACTCTCTTAAAAGAGAAGGGAAAACGATATTTTTTAGTAGTCACATTGTTCAAGATATTGAAGAGGTATGTAGAGAAGTTGTCGTTATAGACCACGGTAAATTAAAATATAATGGAGAGATTGATGGTATCATTGACTCTCAAAATAGTGAAAATAAGTATGAAGTTCGTTTTAGTGAAGTGATTCTTGATACTCCAGAGTGGTTAAAAGAAACAAGTGATACTTATTGTTACGAATTGGATCAAAGAGACCATGATCAACTTCTTAAATGGGCCCATGAAAAAAAAGTTAAGATAGATAGATTCTCAAAAGTAAGACCAACTCTTGAGGAAATAATATACTCGGGAAATTATGCTTAATTATTTAAATGTCAGCTTTTACACTTTCAAACAAATTCTAAAAAGTAGAATCTTGCTCGTATCATTCATATTATCAATTGCAGTTGTTGTTTCTACTTATATCGCGGCTGAATTCACCTACTTAACACAAATTAGAGTGATAATAGATGTCGGGCTAGGTTTTATGAACCTTTTGAGTGTTGGGGTTGCCATTTTTTTAGGAGTAAATCTTATTTCAGATGAAATAGAAAATAGAACACTATATTTTATGTTATCTAAACCTGTAAGTAGAAAATCTTTTTTGTTTGGAAAAATATCGGGAATGGTATTGATACTCCTTTCAATCGTCGTCATTACTGCTATAAACTGTAATCTTATAATGTACTTTATTACATCCACAATAAGAGCAGACTTTTTTGTTGCTTCGTTTTTTATATTAATAGAGGCAGTCTTAATGTTATTCTTAGTTATTATTTTATCTTTGCTTTCTAATAAAGTAATTTCTGTCATTGCCTCATTGAGTATCTATATTGTGGGTTGTCAGCTTGTAACCTTAAGAACAGTTACTTCAATTAAAAATAATGAATTCGTATTAAACTTAATAGATATGTATCGTTATTTGTTACCTGACTTTAGCTTAATAGACTTTAAGAAATATGTTATTTATAGCCACGCTGTTCCTGATGGTTTTTTTACAACAGCATTATTCTATTGTGTTGCTTTGGTTGCAACTTACGGAGTTCTATTGGCAATTTTATTTGATAATAAGGAGCTTAGTTAGGCATGGATCTCTACCTATTTATCCTTACATTTATTATAGGTATAACCGTTGGTAGCTTTTTGAATGTTCTCATTTTAAGATTACCAAAAGGTGAAGATGTCATTTTTGATAGAAGCCATTGTGGTTCATGTGAAAAAATAATTCATTGGTATGAAAATATCCCTTTAATAAGTTATATATTTTTAAGAGGTAAGTGTAGTAAGTGTAATTCACGAATTTCACTTCAGTATCCTCTGATTGAGTTAATTACAGGATTATTTGCACTATTAATAATCCCCAAATACATAAGTTCACTAAATGCATTAGTTTTTATAATGAAATTAGGCGTTTTTTCTATTTTCTTAACGATTTTTGTAATTGATCTGAGACATAAAATAATTCCAAATATTTTAAATATTCTACTCTTTGTTATTTTGCTCTTAACCTCAGTTCTCACTTTTAGTTGGCAGTATATAGTTTTCGGTATTGTGATCGGAGTGGGCTTTCCTTCAATCGTTACTTGGGCATTTTATAAGCTGAAGGGAGAAATAGGTCTTGGAATGGGTGATATAAAACTATATGGTGCTCTAGGAGCTTACTTAGGGCCTATCGGAATTATTCATAATATATTTTTGAGCTGTTTTCTTGGTAGTTTTATAGTCGGATCAATGATGATTTTGGGTAAAGTTGGCAGAAGAACAAAAATTGCATTCGGCCCTTTTATTGTCATCATTGCCTTTTTCCAATTTTTTTATCCCGAGTATTTCTCTCAGTTAATGAGTCTCTTTATTTTTACATAAGCACATAGATTAGTTAATTTCTTGAAATTAAACACCTTATATAGGTATAATTTAGTTGGGAATTAGTATTTAAAGTCAGGGAAGGCGAAATCAGACATGAGTAGTCCAATATCTAATATTATTGATTCATTTAAGAATATGCTTTCTTTGGGTCCAAAATCGGTATTCGGTATTGATATCGGTTTAAGTGCTGTGAAGGTGGCTCAAATTGACATTTCAGGCTCAGAAGAAGAGCCAAGTTATAAGCTTGTTAAATATGCAAGCGTTGCTCTACCAGAAGGGGCAATAATTGAAGACGAAATTCAGAAACAAGAAGAAATTGTTGAGGCCATTAAAGAAGCGGTATCAACAGCAGGAATTAAAGAAAAGTTTGCTTGTCTTGGATTAACGGGACCGAATACTGTTGTAAAACATCTTCAGCTTCCAGGTGGTGATGAAGAAGAAATTGAAGATCAGGTCTTGTGGGAAGCAGAACAATACCTACCTTTTGATATTGAAAACTCTTCTATCTCTTTTCATAACGTTGGAGAAAATGAAGGTGGTGGTTTAGATGTTGTCGTTGCAGCAGCAAGGAACGATATTATCCAATCATTCATTGAATTGGTTGAGGGTGCTGGCTTTAAAGTTAAAATAGCAGATCTTGGAATGATTTCAGTCATTAATGCATTTGAATATATAGAAGCTGATAAGTTTGAGGAGGAAACGGACTCTTACTTGGTGCTTGATTTAGGTGCTCAAAAAACAGCCTTCATGATTTATAAAAATGGAACAGTCATTTTTACCAAAGAAATTAATGTTGGTGGAGTGATGATAACTGAAGAAATCCAAAGACAGATGGGAGTCAACTATATTGAGGCAGAAGATCTTAAAGTAACGGGCGATGAGAGTGGAAATCTTCCTGAAGAAATTTTGGCCATCGTCGATGATGTTATTGAGGCATTTTTTAGTGAGATCAAAAAAACAATGGACTTTTATGTCAGCTCAACATCTGATGAGAGTTTAGCTTCATGTTTCATAACAGGCGGTAGTATTCAAATACCAGGAATACTTGAAGGACTAGAGGCATTGCTAGGGGTAGAAGTTTCTGTAATAAATCCATTTGAGAAAATGGATTATGATTCAAAGAAAATAAGTGAAGAAGAAATTAATGATATTGCCTATCGTGGTGTCTCTGTAATTGGTTTAGCAATGAGGTCACTGTAAATGATAGAAATTAACCTCATAAAACAGAAGAAAGCATTAAAGGCACCCGTCGTTCTTGGGATCGATCTAGCAAAGCTTAATTTTAAAATGATTATTCTAGCTTTCATCGTGAACTTTTTTGCGAGTGATATGGTTGTTGATTACTATAATAAAGAAATGAAAAAGACTGATGCTATTGTTACTGAGGTTAGGGCCGAGTTAAACAAAATTAAAAGAGAAGTTAGAAAAAATTCTTTTATTAAGGATAAGCTTAATGTTTATCGTAAACAGATAAGTAAGCTAAAAGAAAGAAGTGAGCAGGTTGATAAAATTATTAAACAAAAGACAAACCCATTTCTTGTTTTAGAAAAACTAGCAAAATCAGCACCTGAGAATCTATGGTTTGAAACTCTAGAAATTAGAGGGGATGGATACGTTAACTTAAAAGGGGGGGCGAATTCATATCAGGAAATTGGACTTTTTATTAATCAAGTGGGGACAGATCCATTTTTTAAAGAACTGTTGCAGTTAAAAAGTTCAAAGACTATCGAAGAAGATGCATCTGGCGTTAGTATTCGTGTGGAGTCGTTTGAAGTTGAAGGGCAAATAAACATATATGACCCTTTTAATGTAGGAAGTTAATGGAAAAGATAGTTTCAAATATTCATTGGTTAATATTTTTGCTGACTGCATTTCAGTGTTTTACTGTCTATGAAGAACAAAATGAAAAACTAGTAAACTTGCAAAACTCTATCCCTGCTATACAGGGGCAATTAGCAAAAGAAAAAAGAGAGTTTAAACAAATTAAGTCTTATTTTAAAGACATAGAAGAAGCAAAGAAGAATATTGAGCTAGTTGCAATTGAGGTTGAAAAGCTTCAAAAAAAGTTACCTAGTCAAGTTGATGATACAGTCAATCTTTCACTCTTTAGACAAGTCTCTGAAAAATTAAATATGAAGTCTGTAAATCTTCAACCTTCCATAGAGAATAATAGAGGTTTTTATTTTGCAAAAGAATACGTACTTAAGGCACAGGCAACTTACTTGCAATTCTTACGCTTCATGGAAGATGTTGGTAATAATGAAAAGCTCATTAATATAACAGAAGTAAAGTTTGGTAAATTACAAAAGAAGCAAAGGGGTCGATTCCAGTTAATCGACGGTGAAGTAAAGATTGAAGCTTATCGATATAACCCTAGCCATAAGGTTGATAGAGGTTTTTCTAATATCGAAGCAGAGTTTGAAAATAAAAAGAAGAAAAAACCTAGAAAGAAAAGAAAGAAAAGGCCTAAAAAATGAAAAATACTATTGTCATAATGTTATTCATATTTTCGATGCCCCTATACGCTAATAAGAACATAGTCGATTTGTTTAAGAATTCAAGCTCAAGAATAAAGGATCCTTTTAAATTGAGAGATCCTTTTAAACGTAAGGACCTTAAACTAAAAAATGATAAGAGAAGCTACGGCGGATATTTGCAAAATAACAGTTACTCTAACCTACCTACAATCAATAGAGTAAAGCTAGAGTCGATTAGAGTTATTGGAATATTGTTAGGAAAAGATCGTCGAGCAATGGCAAAAACGATATCTGCAATGGGTAAGCTTTCTGATGACACCTTTATTTTAAAAGAAGGAATGAGGCTAGGGGAAAATAACGCTGAAATAAGAGCGATTGTTCCAGGTGGTGTCGTGTTAGTAGAGAAAATTACTAATGTATATGATCAGGATGAATATATCGAAACAGTAATTCCAGTTAGCAATATTTCTAGTGATGAAAATTAATGCACTAATTTCAAATATTTGATACAATTTACCTAGTATATTCATTAACATGGATGATTTTTATGAAAAAAGGATTTTTTCGAATAAATGTGCAAGTAATAATTGCACTAATCTTCACATCTAATAGTGTGTTTTCTTCAACGCTAGAAAAAATAAACTTTAGGCAAAACGGTGAAACGTCAGAGATAGAGCTAGTGCTCGATCAAAACGATGTTGTTGCCAGTAAGTTTAATATAAATGAAGACAAACAAATTATTTTAGATTTAAAAGATGTAAAAGCTACAGAGCGTGTTCTAAGAGGATTTGATACCTCAGAGTTTTCAGGATCTGTCGTATTTGTAAAAGCATACCCTAAGCCAGACTCCAGGTCAGACTTAAGAGTTGCTCTTCAGTTACGAGATAATGTTAGATCTATCGTTAATCGAAAAGATAAGAGAATTGTTTTAGTTGTCGAAAATAGGTTTGGAGTTTTTAACAAGAGACAAGTTGAAAACGCACAGGGTTCTATTAAGCAAGCAGAGGTCAGTGAAGAAAATGTCGAAAAGTTACTCGTTCCAAAGTCTGAGAAGGTTGAGGACATTTTAGAAAATTTAACTTTATCAGGAAGAAAGAAATATATTGGAAGTAGAATTTCACTAGATATTAAAGATGTAAAAGTTGGAGACATCTTAAAGATGATTTCTGAAGCTTCAGGTTTTAATATAATTCTTACAGAGGAAGTTAAGAAATTACCATCTTTAACACTAAATCTGTCCAACGTCCCTTGGGATCAAGCCTTAGATACAGTACTAGGTCTAAACAAGTTAGTAGCAAAAAAGAATGGAATTATCTTGATGATTCAAACACTTAAAACTGCAACGAAAGAGCAAACTGAAGAAGCCAATGCAAAACTTGCTTCGATAAAGCAAGAACCGTTAGTAACTAAAGTATTCCCAATCTCATATGCAATAACAAAAGACTTAATGAAAATTCTGATTGAATATATAACAAAAGAAAGAGGACATATCTCCGAAGATATTCGAACGAATAGTCTAATTGTTAAAGACACACCTGATGTAATAGAAAAATTGAGAAAAATTATTGATGTTCTTGATACACAGACACCTCAAGTTTTAATTGAGTCAAAAATAGTTGAAGTTAACGAATCCCATGCAAAAGAGATAGGTCTTTCTCAAGGATTTAATTTTGGATATGATCCGATCGGAAGTATAGGTGATGCTACTCCATCAATTGTTGGAGACGGAGTTACTAATGGTGCAGATGGTGGTCCAGGTTTTGCCTTTAGTTCAGCACCATCTAATACAGGTGATAGTGTGAGATCTGTGCTTGGATTATCAATCTCTAGGTTCTCAAGACTAACAAACTTAAACTTCACACTTCAGCTTATGGAATCTGAATCAAAAGGTAAAATTCTTTCAAGTCCGAAAGTGATAACTCAAAATAAGCAAAAAGCTACCTTGAAGTCATCTAAGACAAATAGTTTTAGAGAGATCACAGGAACAGGGGATGATAGAACAGTTAGTTTTAAAGAAATTGCTGCAACTCTTGAACTAGAAGTTACACCACAAGTTACCAATGAAGGTTCCATATTATTAGACGTAAATATAAAGAAAGCTGACTTTGGTGAAAGACCATTTCCAGACGCTCCACCAAATAAACTTGGTAATGATATCAAAACAAACGTCCTAGTTGAAAACGGAAGTACGATTGTACTAGGTGGTTTGTATGAATACTCTAAACGTGAGCAGCATTCAGGGATACCATTTCTTAAAGACATTCCATTACTTGGATGGTTGTTTAGAACTCCCCATGCACCTCAGACTACAAAAAGAGAAGTCATTATCTTTCTTACTCCAAGAATTATTAACCAGGCTGAAGCTGGTTTAATTGATAGGACGTAAAGTGAGTAATAAAGAATCTTCTTTATCTACATTAATTTTAAAATATGAAGATCAATTAGAAGACGATCCGAGATCTCGTGTCTTTGCTCCATTAGCAGAGGCTTATCGAAAAGTAGGTTTACTTGATAAGGCTTTAGAAGTTTTAAGATTAGGTATAAGACATAATCCAGATTATTCAACAGGCTTTTTGACATTAGCTGCGTGCTATAAAGACATGGGCCAGTATAATTTAGCTTACTCAACACTGAGGCCTTTAGCGGGAATTAATAAAGATAATTATAGATTTCAAAAATTGTTTGGGGATATTTGTTTAGAGCTAAACAATACCGAAGAAGCACTGGATACGTTTAAGTATTTATTGTTTTTGAATCCAAGAGATGAAGAAACATCTCAAATTGTTAAAAATCTTGAGGAAAAGTTAGAAGAACCAGCTATAAAGAAAGATAAAATATTCTTCGATCTTGAGGAAATAAAAACAACTCCAAAGGATGAAGAAGATCTAATTGATAGTTGGGTAAAGGTTGATCTAGGTAATCAAGAGGGTACTGACTCTGAAACTAGTGATCAAGCAGGCTCTTGGGAAGTTAAGAAATCACATGTCCAAAACGATGAAAGCTCTACTGAACGATCAACTAACAATGAAGAAATTTCTTTAATAAATGAGGATGTGGCAGAAGAGAATTCAAAAGTTGCCAACCCAATAATTACCCACACATTGGTGGATCTTTATCTTAACCAAGGTTATGTTGATAAGGCCATTGAAGTCCTTTCAAAGATATTGGCCATCAATCCTGAAGATGAAAAAACAAAAAATAGACTGGACCAATTGCAACGGGATAGGGGAATTAATGAGCTCGTTGATAATAATATTACAACTACTACAGAAGACAGTGGGCGCGAAAGCTTAATGAGCCTGTATGATAAAACGGTTGCTACAGCCGAGCCGACACTTATTGATGATCATACCGTAGATACACTCAATAAATTCAGTAACCTTATAAAAAATAGGGCCTTAGAGCTGAAAAACCGCCACTAACACCTCGCACATTTCGATAGTTTTCTTTACTTTGATATAATTCATTGATAATTTTTGACGCAATTATATATATGGCGGTTATATTGAACTTATTAGTAGTCAACGGTCCTAACTTAAACTTGTTAGGAACTCGTGAGCCTGAAATTTATGGATCTAAAACTCTGAAGGAAATCGAGAGTGACATATCTAATGAGTTTGGATCAATTCACATAGAATGGTTCCAATCAAATGATGAGGGAGAAATAATTAATAAAATACAGACCCTTGTTGATGGAAAAGTGAATGGGTTAATCCTTAACCCTGCTGCTCTTTCTCATACGTCTATTGGAATACTTGATAGCTTAAAAGCAATATCAATCCCTAAAGTGGAAGTACATATTTCAAATACAAATCATCGCGAAGAGTTTAGAAAAAATAAAATAACCGCGATGGGCTGTGATTATATAATGGAAGGATTTGGCCCAAGTATATATAGACTTGCAATTAGTAATTTAAAGTTTGTAATAGAGAATAAAGGATAGGAAGTATGGAGTATCAAACGACAGATTTAAAAAAAGGACTTAAGGTCGAAACTGAAGGCAAGCCTTTTGTTATTGTAAAGTCTGAATTTACAAACCCTGGTAAGGGGAGTGCATTCGTTAAGATAAAAATGAAGAATTTAGAAACTGGTGCAATGCTGGAGCGAACTTATAAATCAGGAGTTTCTACAGGAGTAGTAAAGCCTGATATTGAAGAAAAAGAAGTTGAGTATATGTACTCTGACATTGATGGTTTTAATTTTATGGATCAAACAACTTATGAGACCATTCATTTATCATTAGATCAGGTCGGAGATGATAAGAACTATTTACAAGAAGGAATAAAACTTAATGTTTTATATTATAACCAAAATCCAATCTCAATTGAGCTTCCAAATTTTGTGGAGTTAAAAGTTGTTGAAACAGACCCTGGTTTAAAAGGGGATACGGCTACGGGTGGTCTTAAAAAAGCCGTCATGGAAACAGGTTTACAAGTGAATGTTCCGTTATTTATAAAACAAGATGAAATATTAAAAATTGATACTCGTACAAACGAATATGTTGAAAGAGTTAACAAATAGTAGGTAAATATGAATATTGAAAAAGTTAAAGAATTCATTAAACTAGCAAAAGAAAATGAATTAGCAGAATTAAAATATGAATCTAAAGATGAAAAAATATCTGTAAAGCTTCCTTATGGTCAGGCTCCTGTTTTGTCACAGTCTATGCCAAGCACGCAACCAGTTCAAACAGCAGTATCAGCCGCTCCACTTAAGGACTCAGGCAATACAAATGATGGATTAATAGAAATAAAATGTCCTTTTGTTGGCACATTTTACAGATCTTCTTCTCCTGAGTCAGCCCCTTATGCAAAGGTAGGGCAAAAGGTAGGGAGTGGAGATGTGTTATGTATTGTTGAAGCTATGAAAATTATGAATGAGATTGAAGCTGAAGTTTCTGGTGAAATTGCTGAGATCTGTGTTGAAAACGAAACTTATGTTGAGTTTGGACAAGTTCTATTTAAGATTAAGCCTTAAAAAAGAGTCTAAGATGAAGTTTAAAAAAATACTAATCGCTAATAGAGGTGAGATTGCTGTTCGCGTTTTAAGAACATGTCGAGAGCTTGGAATACAAACAGTATCTGTTCATTCTGTTGCAGATGAAAATAGTCTACATGTTAAACTTGCAGATGAGTCTGTATGTATTGGACCAGCGAAAAGTACTTTAAGTTACTTAAATATTCCTTCGATATTATCCGCCGCAGAGATAACAGGAGCAGAAGCGATACATCCAGGTTTTGGATTTTTGTCTGAAAATATGGAGTTCGCTCAATTATGTAAGAAGTGGAACTTAGAATTTATTGGTCCGAATATTGATTGTATTCAGCGAATGGGTGATAAAATATTAAGTAAGAAAATTGCAGAAGATGCAGGCCTTCCTGTTTTAAAACCAATCAAGGTAAATGAGCTCTCTGACTCTGAAATAATTAAAGAAGTTACAGAAATGAAATACCCTGTTCTTATTAAAGCCTCAGCAGGAGGTGGCGGTAGGGGAATGAAAAGAATAGATAAAGAGTCTGATTTATTAACATCAATTCAGAGATTGAAAACTGAAGCAAAGGCTGGATTTGGTGATGACACTTTATTTATTGAAAAATACATTACAAACCCTAGACATGTAGAAGTCCAGATTCTTGCAGATAGACATAAGAATGTTATTCACTTAGGTGAAAGAGATTGTACAGTTCAAAGACGTTTTCAAAAAGTAATTGAGGAATCACCTTGTCCTGTTCTTACTGATAAAAAAAGAGAAGAGATTTGCAATTCTGCAGTTAGATTAGCTGAACATGTGGGTTATGACTCTGTAGGAACAGTAGAATATTTATATGATCAGGACGAACAAGAATTCTACTTCATGGAAATGAATACTAGAATTCAAGTTGAACATCCAGTATCTGAACAAAGAACAGGAGTAGACTTAATTGCTGAACAGATTAAATCTGCTCAGGGTGAAAAACTTTCAATGAAGCAGAAGGATATCTCTTTTGTCGGCCATTCAATAGAGTGCAGAATAAATGCTGAAGATCCATATACATCAATTCCTTCCCCTGGTTTGATCGTGCATTATCACCGACCAGCTGGCTTGGGTATTAGAGTCGATGATTTTATATATTCAGGTTATAGCGTGCCACCATATTATGACTCTATGCTTTCCAAAATTATTGCCCATGCCCCTACCAGAGAACTTTGTATTAATAGAATGCTAAGGGCCCTCGATGAGACAGTAATTGAAGGAATCAAGTCAAATAAGCAACTTCATAAAGATGTTTTGCAAGACGAAGATTTTAGAGGAAATAATTACTCAACCAATTTTCTCCAGAAAATTTTAAAGTAAAATAAACTTAGGATAAGTGTCTAAAATAATTAAAAAAAGGGGCACCTTTTGAGTTTATTTCGAGAAGCAGAATTGCTTTTTCTATCTAATAGATATGAAAAGGCAAAACTATATTATGAACGAGCGATTCATGAGGAACCGCTGAGCAATTTCGAAAAACTAAAAAGCTTAGAAAGAGTAATTTCTATATCAGAAAAGCTAAATCAAACTATAGATGTAAATAAAAAAATAAATCTATTGAAGCTATTCATAGAACTTAAGGAAAATGAAAAATCAAAAGAACTTATTCAGGAACTATTTAAAACATGTGAGCTATCCTGTTTTATAGATATAGCAATTAGTTTCTATAAAGAAATAGGAAGAATTAAGGAAGCAAAAGAATGCATCAGCTTAAAAGCAAAAAACCTTTACGATAAAAAAATATTTTCTAAGTTAAGTATTCTCTTAGATGAAGAAGAAAACTTTTTTAACAAAAAAGAAGTAGAAAATTATAAACTGTATATTTTAAACGAAACTGGTAATTATAATAATATTAGTGAATTAAAAAAATTTCGTAATAAAAACCATGCCATAAACATACTTTCTCAAAAGGGAAGCTATTGGTTAAAGAAAGTTGAAGGTGTTGAAGTAGTATTAAGTCTTTTTGAAGAAGTCGATTTTAAGAACTTTACTGAAACTGAAAAAAGATTATTTATAAATGCTACAATAGACTTCTTTTTATCAAGTGAGGCATTCAAGTTTGACTTAATTGCAAACTACTCAATAGTGTTTAGAAACAAAGGTTTGGCTAAATCAATATTGCCTTTCTTTTCAGAAAAAAAACTAATAAATTTGGCTGGGAAGTATAACGGAGAGATCGACACTACCGTAACAGAAGAAAATGAGCTATCTGAATATGATGAAATTATAATTCTTGAAAGAAACTATAAGTTATTAAATAGAAATCCTATTAAAAATGCAGAAAAGCTGAATGAAATCAGTAAAAAAATTAAAGAAATAGATCCTCTAAATACTTTGTTATCAAATAAAAATGACTCACATAGTAGTAATGAAATATATGAAAGCCTAACAAATGAGTTTGAGAAATATAACAAAGAAAATCGCGGAGATAATTCTACATCTAGAATCACAGCAAAACATCTTTTACAAATACCAAACTATAAAGAAAAAAGAAATGATATTATCTCTAATCTGATTTTTGAAGAAGATTATAATGTGTGCCTTCATTTTATAGATCTCTGTGAAGATATTAATGATGATTTTGAGAAAAAGATATCCTTAGCATACTCAAAAGCAGAAGTATTATATCTAAAAAATGATTTCTATGATCTTAAAGATTATTTAGATGACTTATTTGAAAAATGGCCTTTATTGAAAGAAGAAAAAGTTCAATTCTTTTATTTGTATGCAGAGTCATTAGCAGGTACAAATCATAAAACTGAGGCCATTGAATGCTTTCATTATATTGAAAAAAATCACCCTGATTATAGATTAACAAATTTAAGGTTGAGTGAACTTGAAGAGAATTAATAAGGTCCTTATCTTATTCATGATGTTGGTAGGTATGGTTTTTTACTTTACCTTTCAATATATTCAAACTGAACAGTTTGCCAATACTGCCTCACACTATGTCGAAAAATATATTACAAAAAAATATAATTTAAAAATTAAGTTTTCGAGAATTAAGCTAGGAGCATTCCCACCAGCAACGAAGTTGGAAAATGTATCAGTTTTACTTAAAACAGGTGAAGAGTATAAAGCAGAACTTGTTGAAGCTAGGTTTGGAATAAGTGATATTTTTACAAAAACAACCTCAATAGGTGAATTGATAGTGAGAGGCACAGAGCTTGAGATAAGATCAAGTTCAAATGATGAGGAAAAGTTTGAGTTAGAACGTTTCTTTGAAAACGTATATCAAAAACAATTGTCGAAGTATCCTGTGAAAATTAAAAAAGTACAGATACAAGACTCTCTTATAAGATATAATAAAAAAAGATATTGGGTAAATCACCTTAGAGCTGGCCTCTATCGAAATCTTATAACATTAGATTTCTCAATAGATAACTTGCTGAGTGTTTTTGAGAGCGATATTGAATTAAAAGACAACTCAGTTGAAGCCTCAATTCAAGTTTCAAAAAACTATTTGAGAATTACTGAAGCAAATATATATGAGGGCTTAAGTGACTTTTACCTATTCGGTAAAGTTGAAATAAATAAGAATAAATATAAGTTTAATAACTTCAATATAAAATCGAATATTTATTCTCAGAAGGTAGTTAAGCACCTACCTCAAGATATAAAGAATGTTTTAGAATCTGTAAAAGCAAACCTTTCTTTCTCTATTGTTTTGAATGGCGATGTAGAAAGCCCGAAGGTTGAGAGTGAAATAGAATTCAAGGAACTTTATAGTAAAATGTGGAGTGCTGAAAGTGGAAGTGTCTCCTTTGTTAAAGAAGAGAGGGTAAGTAATTTACGGATAGAAAAATTTAGAGCAAGTAAAAATAATGGCAGTATTGAGTTAACTGATTCTTTTTTACTTGTAAGCAATGGTTCATTGAATAAAAAAATTATAACTAAAGGTAAATTAAATAATTTATTTACTAATGATCTTTTATCATTTCTTCCCTCTTTGGATCCATTTAAAGCAAATGTTACTGGAGAGTTTTTTGTTGAGCTCCTTGATGTAAGGTATTTAAAAGTAAGACCTTCTGAAAAAAGTTACTTTAGTAATACGCGTCTCAACTTTAAAAGCCCTACGGACTCGATTCATTTAGAAAAAAACCTTGTATTCAAAAATGATTCAATTGCTGAGATCGATTTTGAAAAAGATGTGAAAATAAATGCCATTACTGAAATTGGAGAAAGTCGTTTTGATGTGGAAGCGACGCTTAATGATCGTAGCGTCGAAGCTATTTTTAAAATGGATATGTTTAGAAGTGTTGATATAGGTAAAGTTGCTGGCGTTAAATATGAAGGGAGTGGAGCTCTTTCTGGAAGAATCAAAAGTAATTATGATGATATTAGCTTGTTTATAGATACTAAATTTAAGGAACTAAAGTTTTTAAATACAAACTTTGGTGAAATATCTGGGCCAGTAGACATTGATCTTAAAAATATGACGATAAATCTTGATAGGCTACAAGGTCAATATGAATCGATTAAGTATAAATCTAAGGGAGTGGTTAATCTAAATAAGGAAAAGTTAGATATAAGATTTAAAATAGGACAAGGTAATTTAGAGGATTTCAAAAAGATGGTTCCATATGTGTTCAATCCTATAAATAATTATTTAGATCATGTAAGACTCAATATGCCTGGTGAATTAAGAGTTTTCGGTGGTATTAACTTAAAGGACCTCAAAGTTGCCGGAAAAATAAGCGGTGAGAATTTAAATATAATTAACGAAGACTTTGAAAGAGCTAAATTTTCTTTTAATTACGATAGTGAAAAAATAAATTTCTACAACATTGAGCTTTTTAAAATTAGAGGAAGGATTACAGGTAAGTTTAAGTATCTTTTTCCTAAAAACAGATTTGAGTATCAAGGCAGTATAAGTGGGATTAAGTTAATGGATTTTAATTTCTATAAGCTAGCTAATCTCGGTTATTCGGGTGATGTCTATGGTGAACTGTACGGTAGTGGTACTTCTGCGGATTTCGCTACGAGAAGCCAAGTGAGGATTAGTAACGGAAGTATTGGTTCTCTCGCTGTGCAGGATAGCTTGTTAACGGTTTATAATAATGGTGACGATTTATTTGCTACAGGAAATATTATAGGTAATCGAATTTCATTCGACTCATATGTTAATCTCAGTAAAAAAAGTGCTTTAAAGAATAGTTATATAAAGGGATTTGTACGTACTCAGGATATTAAAGAAATTCTAGGTTTGTATTCAAAACATAATGTATTAGATAATTCAATTAGAGGTGAAGTTGATTCAAAGGTTGATATTAAATTTAGTCCAAACGATATTGAGAACCTCGATATTGAATATATTGTAAACAAATTGAACTACGAGAGAAAAGATATAGAAATCGATATTGAATCAAGGGATAACTTTAAAATTGAAGTCGCTGATGGAATTATTAAAAACTGGAACTTAGCACTTACTCAAAAAGGCATTAGCTTTAATAGTAAAGGGTCGGGGCGTGTTTTTCAAAATGCTAAAATAAATACGAGTCTTACGTCATCAGGAACAATGTTTGAATTGTTATCTTCAAAAATTGAGAGGGCCGGAGGCCAGGTCGCTGCAAAGCATTTTATAAATGTTGAAAAAGGTAATGTTAAAAGTTACTTTGAAAACAAATGTGAAAACTGCTTTGTTAATTTAGAAAATTTACCTGGAAGTATTTCAGAGATTAAATACACAGTCATTTTTGATAATAATAGAATGCTCTTGAAAAATTTTAATGGTAGTTATGGTGGTGGGAGAATTGTTGCTGACGGGAATGCCGAGCTGCGCTTTCCTTTTCCAAGACTAAATATTCGTAGTTCATTACGAGATGTACGTATACCTATATTAAAAAAATCAAATATTGTCGTTAATTCAGACCTGAGGCTGGTGGGAGACAAAATTCCATATGTTCTCACAGGTGATATTACTTTGATACACGGAGAAGTCTTGGATGAGTTAGAAGAGTTAGCGTCAAGTGCAATGACAGGAGGGTCTTATCAGCGTTTTGTTCCTAAAGCATATGTTAAGGGAGGGGTTGGCATCGTTAAAAATGACTTTAAATTAAATATAATAAATCCAGTTAGCGTAAAGAACTCTCTTCTTGATTTAAAAATAAACGGTGATGTTGATGTGTCTGGGACGTTGTTGTCTCCATTTTTTAATGGAGAAGTTGGTATCGTTGGAACCGAATCTAAGATAACATTTAAAGGACATGAATTTATACTATCTAAAGGTAGAGTCAAGTTTCTTGACCAAAACAGAAAAGAAAAACCAGACATTAATTTCGAGGGTAAATCCCAGATAAATGAATATGATATAAGTCTTGTCGTCTCAGGCAGTGTTGATAAGCTAATTGTTGACATGAACTCGTCTCCACCCCTATCTCAGGAAAACATTCTCTCACTCCTTACTATTGGTGTAACAAATGATGTTTCAAAATCATTAGGAGATCGTGAGAGGCAGTCTATAACAACACTTTCGATAGGGTCACTATTAGTTGACCAATTGAAAATTAATCAAAACCTTAATGAAAACCTTGGATTAAGACTTAGTGTACAGCCAGAAATAACTGAATCTGATACAAGCTTACTTGAGGGGCGTGCAGACGGTTCTCAAGGTGGGGCAGGATCAAATATTAAATCTTCTACGAAAATAAAAATTCGAAAGAAAATTAGCAAGAAAGTTGATTTAAGCGTTTCGAGTACAATTGGTGGGACCTCAGCTCAAAAGCAAAAAATGAACATAAATTATAATATAAGCAAAAAGTGGAGTGTAGAGGGAACTTATGAGATAAAGGCTGGGGAAGAAGCTGAAGAGGAGTCTTCCGACTCCCTCGGAGCTGACTTAAAGTTTAGGTGGAGTTTTGATTAAAGTATCATCTTTTATACTTGTATATATGATTTTTATAAACGCTTCGTTTTCTGCCGAGGTGCGCTTAACATGTTCACCAATCGAACTTTGTGACGACATTTCCAGAAAGGTAAACTTAATTAACAACAAACCTGATGAGGTTGTTATCGACGAGATAAGGTCAATAGCCTTAGATGAATCTGTTCAATATTTTAAAATGGAAAAACTTAAACTAGAAAGTGAGGTAATTCTTCTTACAGTAGAAAAGAAGTTGAAGTTTGGAGCTGTTGAATTTATTACTGCAGATGAAATAGATAAAAGTGCTCTTCAGAGGTTGCTAGGTATTAAAGAAGGTGAGTTTTTTGACGTAGAAATTGTTGAGAAATCAAATGAAAAGATTAAAAAGTACCTGTATGACAGAGGTTATCGAGGTATCAAAATTAGTATTGATTACTCCATGGTTGGTGGAACTCTTATTCCTGTTTATAGAATAATAACTCCTAATAAAATTATACTTCGCAATGTTAAATTTCCCGATTCTATATATCTGGTTGAAAAATCATACCTATTAAATATTTTAAAGTTTAAAAGTAAGGTATTTCATAGAATAGATTTTGATGTTCTTGTTCAAAGAACAATTTCTGAACTTAAAAAACAAGGGTATTTTGACGTAGAGTTATCATACAATAGTAATTCTGATCAAAACTTTATTGATATAGAATTTATATTTTCACCAGGAACACAAAAAGTTTTTGATTTTAAAGGTAATAAAATCATGCCTCGGTCGAATTTGTACCAAGTTCTTGTTAATAAATTTTCACAAGAAGGAATATTGGTAAAAGATGAAGAGTTACCAGATATTATTAAAAACGAATATGTTAAAAGAGGTTTTTACAACTCAGTAGTTAAAATACGCACAAAAGAGTTTGTTCAGCCTGATGGCTTGAGTAGAAAAAATTATTATTTTGAGATTGATGAGGGGAACAAATTAAAAATCAATAAGCTGATGTTTAGTGGTAATTATTTGTTTGATGTTGAAAGAATTGAGAATTTATTTTTCAAGGATGCTTCAGATCTTATCGATGCAGGATATTTAGACACGGAATATTTAAATAGTTTTATTGATAAACTTAAAGAAGATTATCTTAAAAACGGACTTATATTTATATCTGTCTCTGAACCTCGTATTGTATTTAAAAAAATAGGTAAAGAGCAGGTTGTAGAAGTTTCTTATGTGATAAAAGAAAAGCAACAAACAATTTTAACAGATATAGAAATAAACAATGTAGAGGATTCACTCAAGTTTGAAATAATATCTAATATGATAAATAAGAAAAATACTCCTCTCAATGTTGTAGATTTGGAGAAAGATATCTCTAAGTCTCTCGATATCGTTAGAGAATCAGGTTATTACTTTGCAAAGATCTTAAACATATCAGATAACGATATTATTACTTATACAAATAATTACACCAACAGTGTTGTCAAAATTGATTTAGAGATAGGTAAAAAATCAGTATTAGATAACCTAATAATTAGCGGAAATAGAGTTACAAATAGCATTGTAATTGAACGAGAAGTGGAGATATTGAAAGGCGAAGTAATAACTCCTTCAAAACTTAAAAGAATAAGAGATAATCTTAATTCTCTTGGCTTGTTTTCCGATATTCAAATTATTCCTTATGTTAACAATCGTTTTACAGATGATGAGTTAACAAAAATAAACCTTCTTATACAGGTACAAGAAAAAGAATTTGGTTCAGGTGAGTTTGCTCCGGGATATCGGACAGATTTGGGCTATAAAGCATCTTTATCTATAGTGAAAAATAATATCATGGGCATGAACCATAGTCTTTCATGGAGAACTCAACTTAACCTAAGATCAAGCTTAAGCGATTTAGATCAAAGACGTGAAGCCAACGATAAAAGTCTTTTGGAAGGACTGGTTAGGTTTGGTTACTCAATTCCTTATGTTTTTGATATTGTTGATTTTAATATTTCAACTTCATACCAAAGAAAAAGATTTAGCAGTTTCGATGCTGATATTTATGAGGTTGCTCCTCAGATTAGCAAAGAGTTTAATGAAAATTTAACGATGTTGCTTAAATATCAGCTTGAACAAATTAGACAATTTGATGCTACAGAAGAAAAAGATCAGGCCACATTTAGAATTGGGGGAATCACTCCTAGTCTAAGCTATTCTGATAGAGATGATCCAATTAATCCTCGCAGTGGCTTCTCGACCTCTCTATCTTGGGAATTTGCAAACTCTTGGTTTGGTTCTAAAAAGGAAGAAGATTTAGAAATAAATTTTTCTAAGGTTGTTAGTCGAAATAGGTTTTACCTCCCTCTTGCTGAAAAATCATTTGTACTAGCATTTTCTTTGAGTATGGGAATGCAAGAAAACTATGCAAATGAAATCAAAACTGATTCAACAGGAGCTGTTGTAAGAAATGATGATGGAAGCTTAAGAACAAAAGGTTATATTCCAAGTATAAAAGTATTCAGGCTAGACGGGTATGATAATGTAAGAGGCTTTTCTGACAGTGAGATTAATCGTTTAGGTAACGGGATCGATATAAATGAGATACGAGTTCAAGATAAAGCTTATTTCACAAATTTCAAATTTGAACCAAGATATTATTTAAATGATACGATTGCCTTTGGATTATTCTTTGATGCGAGCCGTCTTTTTAATGGATCATTTAAGCCCTTGGATCTAAGAACTTCCGTTGGAACGTCCTTTAAGTTTCTAACTCCAGTTGGCACTTTAGACTTTGACTATGGTGTTAAGACCAATCGTAACTACCTGAATAATGGTAGTCGCGAAGGATTTGGAAGATTTCACCTCTCAATTGGTTTTTTCTAACTCTTTTCTTGACGTTAGGCCCAAAAATCATATATAAGGTTCTTCACTTGTATTTTGTTGAACTAGTAGTAGTTAAAGGGTTTTACTATGTATACTCAAAAGTCTTTTGTGCTGAAGCCAGCTGAAGCGGATAAAAAATGGATCTTGATCGATGCAAACGATCAGGTTGTTGGACGTCTTGCAACTAAGATTGCAGACATTTTAAGAGGAAAGAATTCACCGAAGTTCACACCTCATACTGATAGTGGAGACTTTGTTGTAGTTGTTAATGCTGACAAGGTAAGATTCACTGGAAAAAAACTAGATGAAAAGAAGTATTACTGGCACACAGGTTTTGTAGGCGGAATCAAAAGCAGAACTGCTAAAGAACAGCTTGCTAAAAACCCTGAGCTAATACTTATGAATGCTGTTAAAGGAATGCTTCCTAAAAACTCTTTAGGTCGTAAGCAGTTAACTAAGCTAAAAGTATTTGCTGGTGAAAACCATAACCATGATGCACAAAATCCACAGAAATTAGAGCTGTAAAAAATTAAAGGAAAAGTTATATGGCAACTAAAGGAAAAACTTATAATTCACATGCTGTAGGTAGAAGAAAAAGCTCTGTTGCTAGAGTTTATGTTTCTGAGAACGGAAATGGTGGAATAAAAATCAATAAAAGAGACATTAAAGATTACTTTCCTAAGGGAACTAATCGTTATGTTGTTAATCAACCATTAAATCTTTTAAAGCTTGCTGATAAGTACGATATCAATGTGAATGTTAAAGGTGGGGGAACAACAGGACAAGCTGGTGCAATCAGACTTGGTGTAGCACGTGCCCTTATTAAGTTAGACCCAACTCTTAGAGTAGAGCTTAAAAAAGCTGGATTCTTAACAAGAGATTCTAGAAAAGTAGAAAGAAAGAAGCCAGGTCTTGCAGGTGCAAGAAAGAAGTTTCAATTCTCGAAACGTTAATACCATATTTAAAAATTATCTTATACAGATACGAAATATCAAAGCCCACCTTACGGTGGGCTTTTTTTATGTGCTATAAATAAGAGATGAAAAACTCAATCAAAGTTAGAGGGGCATCTACTAATAACCTTAAAAATGTAGATATTGATATCCCTATTAATGAAATAACATCAGTAGTGGGACCAAGTGGAAGCGGAAAATCTTCTCTGGTTTTTCATACAATAGTCACAGAGTCTAAAAGAAGATTCTTAAACTCTCTACCAAATGATGTGAAGTTTTTTTGGAATATGCCACAATCGGCAAGTGTAGATTCCATTACTCCTGTAATGCCTGTTTGGGCCTTGGCCCAAAGTAATCCAATCATTGGTTCAAGACCAAATGCAAGTGACTTATTTGGTATCTTTGATCACATTCAAAGATTTTATTATCATCATTCAAAAGTAGTTTGTCCTGATCATGACCTTGAGCTTAAGCAAGATGATCATTGGTTAGAAGTAGAAAATAAGATCAATAAGAAATTCATGGATTCTAAGTCTATTCAT
This sequence comes from Bacteriovoracaceae bacterium, assembly GCA_028378565.1. Lineage (GTDB taxonomy): Bacteria > Bdellovibrionota > Bacteriovoracia > Bacteriovoracales > Bacteriovoracaceae > JAAEST01. The sequence goes on along the minus strand of JAONMX010000001.1, from coordinate 47,859 downwards.
TTTTTTACAACGAAAGAGAATTATAGAGAAAGTTTTGGTACTGAAATGAACCCTTCTAGAAGTTTCTCCATTCTAGATAACAAAATAAAAGCCTTTGATAATGAGCATGAGTACTTTGAACTTTTTAGAATTAAGGTAAAGGATACAAGTAAGATAAGTAAGAAAATAGCGGAACTTGGTCTGAAGAGCTTAAAGATATATTTTTGTGGCCTTGAGTCTTCAGAACTAGAGGAAGCGTTTATTAATGATAGCTTCAGTTGTCCTAAATGTGACTTTTCTATTACTAAAAACTTTATTGAATTAGAACAATTAAGTCCTTTTAATGCAGCTGGTGCTTGTAGCGGTTGTAATGGTCATGGAATGAAACTATTTTATGATAGAGAAAAAATAGTAAAAAATGCAAATCTATCATTAGAAGAGGGTGCACTTCATATGCTGGAAGGAAAGCGTTTTGGCTCATTTAAGAGCGATTTTATTAGAGAGTGTAAAAAGCAAAATTTAGACATCAAAAAACCTTTTTATAAACTAGCAACAAAGAAAACTTGGGAAATCATTGAAAAAGGAAAGGGTAACTTTCCAGGTACTGAAGAACTCTTAAAGTATCTTGAAACGAAACGCTATAAGAGTAGTGTAAGGATTTATTTAAGAGGACTTCAATCTGAAAAAATTTGTGATGAATGTGAAGGCTCAAGAGTTTTAGCAAAGTCATCTAAATTAGTTCATTTTTTTGAAGGGGAAAAAATAAGTTATGGATATATTTTAACGAGAAAGGTGAAAGAACTTTATAGATTGTTCAAGCTACTCAAAAAAAAGAACGATGAATCAGATTTTAAGGTTTCTGCAATTTTGAATATTCTTGAAACCGCTATCTCCATTGGTCTTGAAAATTTAGAATTATCTAAAAAAGCCAAGAGACTAACGAGTAGTGAGTATCAGAGATCTCTACTGGTTAAAATATTAAGTTATGAAGGTTCAGGCTCTTTGTTTGTGCTGGATGAACCAGCATTAGGCCTTTCCCTAAAAGAACAACAGAAGTTATTTGAGTGTTTAACAAAAATTAAAAATCAAGGTAACACAATTTTGTTGGTTGAGCATAATTTGTTTCTTATTGAAAGCTCAGACTATGTTATAGAAGTAGGCCCTGGAGCTGGTCACCTAGGTGGCGAAATCGTTTCAGCTAAGCAAAATAAGAAGAAAGTAAATATAAATAAATTTGAAATAATAAAGAGTAATGAAAGAGCTATTAAGCATAACCTAAAACTAGAAAATATTGTTGTTGAGGATATTGTGTTTAGAAAAGTTAACCTTTCTCTTAATGGTATCACTCTTTTTTATGGTGATAAAATGTCTTACAAAGCAAAAATGATTAAAGAAGTTATTGCGAATAGCTTGTACTATCATATTCATAAAGAATCTCTTTATGAAAAAAGCTTAGTTATCGATAAAGGAATAAAGAATAATTTTGAAAATGTTATAGTGATTGATTCTTCACAAGGAAGGACGACATCTCGATCTACTGTAGGAACCTTGCTTGGTTTGTCTGCTTTAATGAGAGATTACTTTGTAAGTTTACCTGTTTCTAAAAGTTTGGCACTTGAAAAAGGCCACTTTTCTACAAACTCTGAATTGGGAAAATGTACAACCTGCGACGGTAAAGGGATTAATGAAGTAGAAATGAACTTTCTAGAGGATATAAGAATTACTTGTAGTGATTGTGGTGGAAAAAAGCTTAAGTCTTATATTTCTAATATTACAGATGGAACACACACTGTTTATGAGGCGTTTAATCTACCAATCTCTGAAGTTAAAAATAAGCTAAAACTTACACCAAAATATAGAAAAATTTTAGATTACCTAGAGTTAATGAATTTAAGTTATCTTACATTAGATAGAACAATACAAAGTCTATCTGGAGGTGAGAAACAAAGAATTAAACTTATCACGTATCTAGAAAAGAATATTGAAAATAGCCTACTGGTTTTTGAAAATATCAGTTCAGGCCTATCTATGGCAGAGTTAAGCTCATTTCAGGGCATCTTTGCATCGTTAAAAGACCGAGGAAACACTGTTTGGGTGCTGGATCAGAGTCCCTTTATCGCAAAAGTGTCTGATCATAGGATCAATTTTGACATATAACCCGTTGATATTATAGCAAAATAATACCTTATTAAAATAGTAAAGAATTATCCGTTATTTACCGAAGAGTTGGTAAACGGATGGTCTATGTATATTAAATTATTTTGCACAGTTTTTTTGATATTTTTTGCACTTAGAAGTCATGCAGCTACTTTTATTCCCGTAAAGGTTACTGATCAGGTTCGAGACTCAGATCTTGTTATTTCAGGTGTACCAATAGGCAAGACATTTAAGAAAATACCTACTGGGGAAGTTGTTACAGAGTACACATTTAAACTTAATGAAATCGTTGGTATTGAACATTCAAAGATAGTTAATAGAAATAATTTTAAAGTTCTTGTACCTGGTGGAAAATGGCAGGGAGTAAGCTATAAAGTTTCTGGAGTTCCAACATTTAAAGAAGGTACAAACTCAATTGTTTTGTTGAGAAAAGGGAAGTTCGGGTATTACTTAACAAACTTGGCAATGAGTAGTTTTTCAAAGAGTACAACTAAGAACGATGATAGAATTTTCTCTGAAGTTTTTCGTACTCAGAAAGACGTTGGTAATATTAAAATTAAAAGATTCAATGAGATTCTAATTAGTAAATGGGGTTCCCCTTTACAAAAAATTGAGGAAGACAAATTTGTAAAAGTTCCTCACGTTAAAAAATCTAAAGGTTATAATAAGGATTCTCGAAAGAGAACTCCTGCAAGCTTCGAACATATAGAAGAAAAAGAGAAAAAGAGTAGCTTCTGGTTACTATTCTTTATTGCTTTTTCTGGAATTGTGGCGGGATTTCTTAGGAGAAGTAAAAGTTGAATTTAAAAAAAATGGGCTTAATCATTCTATTGCTAATTTCATGTATAAGTTCTTATTCATATACTTTTCAATTAAATGATAGTGGAGAGAAAGTAAGATGGTCTACAAGAATAAGTGGAACTAGCTTATATATTCATTCACAAGGATCTCCTAATGGTAGTTCTAGTACAATTTCAAGTATCGTTCAGTCTTCTGTCTCTTCATGGGCCGGAACAAATGCTCCAGTTGTAAGTACAATTATTTCTGATTCAACACCCTTGGATAACCGAAACGATATTTATTTTTCATCAGACGCTTCTCTTTTTGGTGGAACAGGTGTTCTTGCCGTTACGAAAACATCTTTTGATGACATTAGAGGAGTCATTATTGAATCAGATATTGTTTTAAGAGATGATATTACATATTCGCTTACTCCAGGAGGAACCTTTTATCTTGGTGATATCGTAACTCACGAAATGGGACATTTTTTTGGAATGGATCATTCAGAAACAATTTATTCTTCAATGTTTTATACATCGGTTAACGGCCAATACGGTATCAGTGCCGATGATATGTATGGTGTAAATGCTCTTTATGATAAAAGCACTAATGGAAGCATTAAGGGAGTTGTTGCAGGAAGCTCATCACAGATTGGCGTTCTTGCTGCTGAAGTAGTTGCTATAAGTTCTAATTCTGGTAGAGTTCTTGCGTCAGCATTTTCAAATACAGATGGGAGTTTTGTGATAGAAGGACTTCCACTTGATGATTTATATTATCTGTATGTTAAACCACCTTCAAAATTAAGTTCATTACCAGACTATTATCAACAAGCACAAACAGAATTTTGTCCTAGTGGTCAAGATTATAGAGGTTCTTTTTATGAAAGTTGTAACAACAGTGAAAAAGGTCATCCACAAGGTTTAAAATTAACAAGTTCCAATTCGAGTATTGATGTTGGTACCGTAACAATAAAATGTGGAATTAATGTAGATTACAATTATTTTAGTAGTAGGGATTTGCCATATTTTGACTTAGGTTCATTTTCCTCCAATGCAGGTGATGCACTAGTTGGATATTTTTCTAGTCAACAGGTTACAGATAATGAAGAGGACAATTTTCAAATTGATTTAACAACATATCCAGTTACTGGTAATAACTTATTTTTGGAAGTGAAGATTATAAATCAAGATTTATTTTCGAGATCAAAATATAAATTAGGTATATCAAGCCCTGGAGGCTCATTGAATTATGACTATTCATATGATTCTGAGGGAAACCCAAACTTGAATCTTCTTGGTAGGTTTGCTCTTAGTACAACTTCAGCGAATAATATTTTTGATATTAATGTTAAGCCCGAAGATTTTTCAACATTTGTTGCTTCTTCTATGACACCGAGTGAGTCACAGATTTTACCTGGTGGATCTTATTTTGCGGATTCATTTGGCTTCTATCTGATGATTGTAAATGTTGTAAGTTATGAAAACGGTTCCTATAAGCTTTATGATCATAAAAAATATTCATCAACTTACTCTAATAGTGCGTGTATGGACGCTCCGAATACATTCAAGTCTTCTGGAAATACTGTTGTACATAGTATAAATGGTGCGTCAAAAAAGAAGAAAAACTCACAGGATTCTTTGGCCTGTGGCTCTGTGGATATGGGAAATTCCGGGCCCGGAAATGGCATGTTTAGCTTACTATTAGGGGCCATGCTCGTTATTTTATCCTCAATGATTGTTAATCGCGATAAATCAATATTTTAGTGTTCAAATAGTTCAAATTTTAGTTATTCTATAGTCAAGAAATCATGGAAGGTGACTTAGCTTATGAAAGTATTTATTAAATTAATAATTACCCTACTCCTTAGTTCAAGTATTCTTGGACAGAACTTACTAGATGAAAGAATCAGAAGAATTGCACCTCGCAAAAGATCGATATTTCTTGAGAAAGGTATATTTCATAATGGTGGTCCTAAAAGAAGCTCTTCCTTAAAAGCAATTAGACATAACTTTTCTAAATCTGCAGGTTATGAAAGACTTGTTTTTGATTTTGGAACTAAAGAAATACCTAGAGTATATGGATATATTGCAGGAAATGAAAAAAGACTTTATTTAGATTTGTTTGATACTAATCTAGTGGGCAAGTTAGGTTCTTTTGGAAATTCAAAATATGTAGAATCTATAAACTTTTTTCCAATTCAAAGTGATACGCTTTCTGTAGAAGTAATCTTTAAGAAAGAAATCACAATAGATATTTTTTATCTTTTATCGCCAGGACGTTTTGTCGTGGATGTAAAAGGTTAGACCTTTTTAATTATCATTTAACACTCGGAGAAATTTATATGTCTGATATTGAGACTGAATATCAAGTTCAAATAGACCCAAATCAACACAGCGATGAGAAAGCATTTCCACCAGAGGTAGTGATTATTCCCATTATGAATAGTCCAATTTTCCCTGGTATGATCGCTCCGATTATCCTTACTGAAGAAAAATTCACGCCAGAGCTTGATTCATATTTAATGAAAACAGGTTATGTTGCACTTAATTTAGTTAAGAGTGACTTGAAGGGCGATGATGGTGAGTTTGTCGCAGAAGAGCATATTGATTTTGATAATAGAGAAATCTCTAGCAAAGATATTTATAAGGTAGGTGTTCTCTGTAAAGTCGTTAAAAAACTTAAGTTACCTGATGGCAGTGTAAATGTTTTAGTTCATGGAATTAAGAGATATAGAGCTTCAGAGTTCACAGAAGAGACACCAGTTATTAAAGCTTCGTATGATGTTTTTGATGACTTGTTGGATGCAGATGAAGAGCTTGATGCTTACACAAGATCTGTCATTAATCAGGTGAAAAGACTAAGTGAAGTAAATACTTACTTTAATGAAGAAATGAAGCTGGCAATGTTAAATAGTCCTTCTCCAGGGGCACTTGCTGACTTGGTTGCATTTGCAATTTCATTAGATATTCCAGAGGCCCAAGACTTTTTAGAGACTTTAGTTGTTAAGAAAAGATTCGCTAAGCTACTTGTTTATTTAAAAAGAGAAAAAGATGTAGCTGACATTCAGAAAAAAATATCTGATGAAGTTAATGATAAAGTTAATAAATATCAAAGAGAATACTTTCTCAGAGAACAGTTGAAAGTAATTAGAAGTGAACTTGGGATGGATGATGATGAGAAATCTCGAGACATTAAGCTTTTAAGAGAGAAGATGGAAGAAGCTGGTCTCCCTGAAGAGGCACTCAAAGCCGCTGAAGAAGAGATGGAAAGATTAGAAGTTATTCCAGATAGTTCTCCTGAATATAATGTTGCTAGAACATATTTAAACTGGATGCTTGATTTACCATGGAGTAAAAAAACTGAAGATAAAGTTGATATTCCTGTAGCAAAGAAAAAGCTAGAGAAAGATCATTATGGACTTGAGAAAGCAAAAGAAAGAATTTTAGAGTTTTTAGCTGTGAAAAAATTAAAACCACAGTTTGATGGAACAATTCTTTGTTTAGCAGGTCCTCCTGGTGTTGGTAAAACTTCTCTTGGAAGAAGTATTGCTGATTCACTAGGGAGAAAGTTTTATAGATTTAGTCTTGGTGGAATGAGAGATGAAGCTGAGATTAAAGGACATAGGAGAACTTATGTCGGAGCAATGCCTGGTCGTATTATTCAAGCTTTGAAAAGAGTAGAAGTGAATAACCCTGTCATTATGCTTGATGAGATAGATAAGCTTGGACAGAGTTTCCAAGGAGATCCAGCTTCAGCACTTTTAGAAGTTCTAGACCCTGAACAAAACCATTCATTTATTGATCATTACTTAGATGTTCCATTTGATTTATCAAAAGTTTTGTTTGTCGCGACGGCAAACTATATTGGTAATATTCCAGAGCCTCTTTTAGATAGAATGGAAATTATTGAATTGAGTGGATATACAATTGAAGAAAAAATTTCAATTGCTACGAAGTGGGTAATTCCAAAACAGTTAAAAAAGCATGGGCTAGCTAAAGGAGATTTCTCTCTAGGGGTTCCTGTTCTTAAGAAATTAATTTCTGATTATGCTAGAGAGCCGGGTGTTCGAGCCATGGAGCAATACGTAGCTAAGCTTTGTAGAAAAGCAGCTTTGGCAAAAGTATCTTCTCGAAGATCAAAGAAGTTTTCACCAAAGGCAAATGAGCTTGAGAAAATTTTAGGAAGTGCAAGGTATCAATCAGAACTAGCACAGAAGAATGTTGTTGCTGGGGTTGTTACAGGCTTAGCATGGACATCTTTTGGTGGAGATATTTTATTTATAGAAACACTTCCTTTAAAAGGTAAGGGGGGATTCAAGCTAACTGGCCAGCTTGGAAATGTGATGAATGAATCTGCTAATCTTGCTTATAGTTATGTTAAGAAAATTTTAGAAGATCAAGTTGATGAGCAAAAAAAGGCTAAAGCGGCCAAAGAAAAAGCAAAAGCAAAAAAGAAAAAGAAAGTTGTTAAAACTGCAAAGGTGGAAGGAGATGTAAAAAAAGAAGTGGAAGCTTTAGATTTTCTTTCCGATCATGAAGTGCACTTACATTTACCTGCCGGTGCCACTCCTAAAGATGGACCTTCTGCCGGAATAACAATGGCCTTGGCTTTATACTCTTTAGCCACGAATAAAAAAATAAAGCCAACTCTCGCAATGACTGGAGAATTAAGCTTAACTGGAAAAGTATTACCAGTTGGCGGAATTAAAGAAAAAGTACTTGCTGCAAAAAGAGCGGGAATTAAAACGATTATATTACCGAAAGAGAATGCTAAAGACTTAAAAGAAGTTCCTGAGAATCATAGAAAAGGAATGAAGTTTTTTCCAGTAGAGCATTTTGATGATGTATTAAAAATAGCAATGAAATAAAAAAAGGGTCCTTAAAGGACCCTTTTTTTATATCAATTTTAATTTTCTAATTTAGAATTCGTCTGAGTCATATTCTGAAACTGGAGCATGACCAACTTTACCAGCTGCAATTTCTCTAAGAGCTGTAACAACATCTTTATTTTTTGATCTTACTAGACGATCAGCACCATCTCTTAATTGCTTAACTCTTCTAACAGTTAGGTGAACAAGCTCATATCTGTTCTCAACTTTCTCAAGACAATCTTCAATAGTAATACGTGCCATTTGGGCTCCTGTGAATAAATATATGAAATGATTTTATAAAAAATATCACACTATCTGTCAAAATATTAACTACTTAATCTTATATAAGTTATCTATCTCTGTATTGAACTTATTAAAGATTTCTCGCTTTTTAATTTTAAGGCTAGGCGTTAAAAAGCCGTTTTCGAGAGATAGCTCTAGTGGGGCAATATAGAACTGCTTAATTGTTTCAAAAGGTGCTAGGTTTTTATTTACTGCGTCTATTTCACCTTTAATAATTTCATGAACTTGTGGGCTTTTTGCGAGGTCATCAATAGTACATTGGTGATCAAGTCCTACTTGTTCAAATAAGTCATCCCAGTTCGCCTTCTCGATACCTACGACGGCAGTTGCGAATTTTCGCTTATCACCTACAACCATAAATTGTGATATGTGTGGTTGAAGCTTCATTAGATTTTCAATTTTTTGCGGAGCAATATTTTTTCCTCCACTCGTAATGATGATATCTTTTTTTCTATCAGTGATAAGAACATAGCCTTGAGGATCAAGCTCTCCAATATCTCCTGACTTAAACCATCCATCATCGGTGAATGATTTAGCTGTCTCTTCTTCATTCTTATAGTAGTTCTTGAACATGGCCTTCGTTTTAATAAGAATTTCGTTATCGTCTGCGAACTTGATCTTAACATCTCCTATGGGTAAGCCTACGCTACCAGGGAGCTGTTTTCTGAGAGGGTTAAGTGTAATCGGTCCAATTGTTTCAGTGAGGCCATAGCCCTCTAAAACAGGGAGGTTCGCCATCTTGAAAAAGTTAATAATTTCTTTTTCAAGGGGTGCGCCACCACTTACTAAAAAACGAATTTTACCACCAAGCTGATTATAAATTTTTGAAAAGACTAAATTGTATGCCAGTTCTCTTTGAGCAATTTCAAAAGTAGAAGGACTAAGATCAGATTGAATTTTTTTAAAATATGTTTCACTTGCATGATATGCCCAGCTTATTAACTGAGATTTTAAAATATTTTCATTTGAGATCTTATTTTGAATATTGTTATAAATTTTTTCAAAAACACGAGGGACTGCTAAAAGAAAGGTTGGTTTAACAACGTTTAAGTTACTGGCTAACTGGTCAAAGCCCTCTGCATAAATAGTTTGGTTTCCTAATGCGAGACAGATCAGGCTATCGGTTCTTCCAAGTACATGGCTTAAGGGAAGAAACGTTAAAGAACGATCATCCTTATTAATTCTATTTTGCATGAATACTTTAATATTATCGAGCATTTTGATAAGTCCATCATGAGTAATAGAGGCACCCTTGGGAAGACCTGTTGTTCCGGATGTGTAGATGATTGTGGCCAAGGTATCAGTCTTAATGGAAATGATTTCTTCTTTTAGGCCATGTCTATTATTTTCGAGAAATGTTTCACCTTCTAAAATTAAACTTTTGAGAGAGATAAACTTTATAGGAAGGGAGTCATTATCTGCATTGTCATCAAAGGTAACAACGAGTTTAAGGCTTTTACAATTTTCAATAATTGCTTTTACTTTTGTTAATTGCTGAGCATTTTCGATGAAGAGAACTGTACACTCACTATGGTTTAAAATGAATTCAATTTCATCAGGGGTATATGAAGGATAGATAGGGACAGTAATCCTTCTTGAGCACATAATTGATAGGTCAGCAATATTCCAGCTTAGGCATGTACCAGATAAAATAGCACATGTTGTATGTTTATCAATCTGATTAGCATCAAGCCCAAAAGCGATTTTTTCTATTTTGTGATAATAACTTTTAACAGTTAGATGTCTAATCTCGTTACCGTGAACTGATCCGACAATGGGATAGAGTGAGTTATTTTCAAATTGATTCTGAAGTAAGTCACCAATTGATTGTATCGACTTCAAATTAAATATTCCTTTTAGGCTTTCCTTTTATTAACAATAGTTTACCAAACTATCATTGAAAACACAGATTGAATATTATTGCCTAGATTGGGAGTATATAATGAATTTTATAGCTGTAACAAAGTGCATATTAAAAAAAAATAATAATTGTACCTTTCATTTTAAGGGTTATTTAAAAGGAAGAAAAATTGTCGGGATTAAGGCCATCGATTATGAAGGCTGTATAAAAGAGAATGAGGAATACATTATACATTTCAAAAAGGTAGTTGAGTATAATGGTGTCATACATTCTGAGATGTTAAAGGTAAAAATTCTTAATGATTCAAAAGTAATATTCTAGTTAAAGATATGTTATCCTATTGGGATGACGGATAAAGAAAAAGAGATTGAAAGCTTAATTGAACTAATAAAAGATGAAAGAATTTTCTTACATGATATTTCTAACTATGCAGTTGTTCTACAGGGAGTGGCTAGCTATTTAAACAGAATCGATATTTCGGACCCAAGCACAATAGACACTGAGAAGTTTACAAAAAGAGCTGAAGGGCTTTCTGTAGCTGTAAAGAAGTTGATTCTTGATATCAAAGCTAGGCGATCAAAATTAAAAGAAGTCTCTTCCGATTAATCTGAAATCTTTACAGAGACTTTGTCGCCAATCATAACATTCTCAATTTCAAAAAGTGGGTCATCACTCTTATTATTGATCTCGTTTATGCTTCCAATTGCAGCATTATCCTCAGCGTGAATAATTTTAAGTTCGGCAATCTTAACATTATAGCTATATCTCTTTTTTGTTTCATATGGATCTGACCTATTAATATTTCTCAAAACATCAAGAACAGTACCTGGACGTATTCCTTGTTTTTCGCCCATATTTATATAGAAGTTCTTTTTAGTAGTATCGTCGTGAGACATTGGGACATTTTGAACAATGCTATAAATAATGTAATCATTTGCACTTGTTACAAGTGAAATTCCTAACATGGAGAAGATAATAAATTTGCGCAGGCTCATCGTTTTCATCGTTTTTCCTTATGGGATAGGATTATAGAGATTTGCAGGTCTCTTAATTACTAATCGAGAAAAACGATGATGATCTTAAATAATGTCCGACTATATGGATCGAGTAGGCATTTTTTACCTAGTCGATCTCGAGGTACTTCATATGATTATAAATAAGATCAGAGTGTCTGAAGTTTTTTAGTCGGTCATGGTGAAGGATATAGTTTCTAGCAAAATATTGCATAACCCATGGTAAATCTTCAAGAATGTATTTTTCCATTTCCTTCATTAACTTATGTTTTTTGGGTCCTTCAGATAATTTTTTGAGTTCGTTAAATAATTTATCAAATTTTGGATTAGAGTAATAAGTAGAGTTTGGACCAGGACTATGGTTCTTGGTAACAAGAAGCTGTAAAACATTTTCAGCATCTGGGTAGTCGAGGGCCCATCCATCTTGCCAGAATTGTAGCTTTCCATTTTTAGATTTTTTCAAGAAAGAAGGAAAAGTGTTGAGGATAACATTTACTTGAATGCCAAGCTTCTCTAGCTGAGTTTTAATAAACTCACCCTGTTGTTTATTTGTGGCAGATGTACCCCTAACATCATAATTCAAAGCAGGTAGACCTTTACCATCAGGATATCCGGCCTTCGTAAGAAATGCTTTAGCCTTCTCTAAGTTATATTCGTAAGGAAGTTTACTACTTGGATCATAGCCTGGTATTCCAGGAGGGTAAATGGAATTAGACTTTAGTCCAATATTGTTAGTGAATACTTGTATGTACTTTGTCACGTCAACAGCATGAGCAATTGCAAGTCTTAAATTCTTATTGTTTCCAAGAATCTTATCTTGCATGTTAAAGCCAAGCCACCAGTAAGTAAGGGTAGGAAAAACCTGAAGTTTAACTTTCTCTTTTTTTAGTTCGTCAGTAAGTTTTCCAGAAGGATCAATCGCAGAGGTATAGTTATCTTTAGGTATTACTAATAGATCAATATTCTTTTTTCTGAAGTTAAGCCATCTTGTTTGTGCTTCTTTAATAACTGAAAACTTAATACCATCAATAAAGGGAATTTTTTTACCAGCATCCTCAAGGAGACCTTTAATATTTGCCATTCGATCCCCTTGCTTAGGGTAGAAAGCGTCTCTATATTCTGGGTTCTTGTTTAAAATAACTTCAGACAGTAAATTAAGAGATTCAAGTTTAAAAGGTCCTGTTCCAACGATAGTTCGGTTAAGAATATTGTTTTCTGAAATGACAACTTCTAACGGAACGGGACTCGTAAAAGACATAGCTAGGCTAAAAAGCATTTGAGGGTATGTTTCAGTAAGATTAATAACCAATGTATGGTCATCTGGTGCAGACAAGCCTTTTACTTCAGTTTTTTGGAAAAGTTCAAAGTTGCTTTTAACCTTATTTCGAAATTCATTTAGACCTACAATTCTGCCATCAAATAACCACCAGCCATTACTTTGTGTAGGAATAAAAGCAAGTCTCTTTATTTGCGTAATAAAATCTTGTGCTTTGACAAAGCGAACTTTTCCATTGAAGGCTTTGTGATCATGATACTTGATCCCTTCTTTGATTTTAATTGTATATGTTTTCCCATTGTTTGTAATTTCTGGAAGGGACTTTGCCAGTAGCGGTTCAAGAGTATAAGGGCGTTTTAAATAATGGTACTGATAGAGCTGTTCATAGCATTGGTAAATAATTGACGCTGAAATAGTGTCATAGCTATTTGCAGGATCTACTGTAGAAATTTCACCTGAAAGTGGAACATGCAAAATTTTTGGACCACTGACTAGAGGGTTTCTCTTTGTACAAGAAACAAAAAGTAGAATTACTGAGAGAATAAATATTTTAGAAAGAACTTTCATTACTTAACCTTGTAGTTGTTTTTGGAGAGCTAGTTTCGCTTTTTCAAAGAATTTTTCATCATTACCCTGATCACCTGATCCTTGGGCCATATCTGGTTTTCCGCCACCTCGACCATTTATCTCAGAGATAGCTTCTTTTAAAATTTCATTGCATTTAACATCTGATACGTTTTTAGATTTTCGGATGATAACTGAAAGCTTTCCTTTGTTAGGAGCAGACATGGCAAGAATTCCTTTTGGGAATTTTTGTACAAAAAGATCTGAAAGTTTTCGTAAGTCAGAGCCTTCACTTGCTGTTGAAACAACAAAATCATATTCCTTTACCTTGGTAACGTTTTCAAATAAGCTGTCACTCTCGGCACTATTAAGCTTGTCTGTTAATGCTTTATTTTCTTTTTCGAGACTTTTAATTTTATTTTGTAGGCTACTGATCTTTTCGAAGATAACTTCGTTTTTGCCAGAAAGCTCTAGCTCAAGCTTTTTTAGAATATTAGATCTGCTTTTTAGAATATTATAAGCAGATTCACTCGTGGTGGCTTCAATTCTTCTTACGCCCGTTGCAAGCGAACTCTCTGAAAGAATCGTAAAGAGTCCTATTTCGCTTGTATTATTAACGTGAGTACCGCCACAAAGCTCTGTGGAAAATTCCCCCATTTTTAAAACTCGAACATTATCCCCGTACTTTTCACCAAACAAAGCCATGGCACCAGATTCAAGTGCTTGATCCATCGACATGATATTAGCATTAACGTTATTTGCATTTTCAATTTGTTGATTTACTAGAGTTTCAACCTTATCAATCTCTTCACTCGTTAGTGCTTTCATATGGGTAAAATCAAATCTCAACCTTTCACTTGTGACCATGGAGCCAGCTTGCTTTACGTGGTTCCCGAGGACTTCAATGAGAGCAGCTTGAAGAAGGTGAGTTGCTGAATGATTTTTAGCAATTCGATTTCTATTCTTTGAATGAACTTCTAATTTATAAGTAGATCCTTCTTTTAAACTTGAAGAATCTTTTGTGTAATGAGCAAATAGTCCTTCTACAGGTTTTTGAGTGTCAAAAATACTAACAGAGATTTTTTTATCGAGGACTAGACCTGAGTCTCCAGCCTGACCGCCACTTTCTCCATAAAATGGTGTTTTATCAAAAATTAAAATATCTGATTCTTCACCCTTGATGATCTTCAATAGTTTTGATTCGCAAGATAAGGAATCATAGCCTAGGAACTTTGTTTCACCAAAGCTTTCAAGTGCTTTAAAAAAGTGGCTATCATCAACAACATTTCCACCCTTCCATGATTTCTTAGAGGTTTCTTTTTGTTTGGCCATAGCTTCGTCAAAGCCAGCTTGATCGAGACTTAATCCTCTTTCTGATAGAATGACTTCTGTAAGATCAAGTGGAAAACCGTAAGTATCATTAAGTTTAAAGGCGATTGCTCCACTTAATGTATTATTTTTTTGTTTTTCAATTGCTTCATTTAGATACTTTATTCCATTATCAAGAGTTTCAAGAAATTTCTCTTCTTCATTTTGAAGAAACTTGATGGCCATGGATTCATTCTTAATGTTTTGAGGATATTCTTCACTTAGTGTTTTTAAGACAACTGGTGCAAGTTTAAAGAAGGATCCAGATGGAGCACCTAATTCTCTTAGATGCCTTACAGCTCTTCTTATAATTCTTCTAAGTACGTAACCTCTTCCTTCATTAGAAGGAATAACACCATCAGTGATTAACATTGTTGAGCTTCTTATGTGATCAGCAACAACTCTCATAGAGGTAGTGTATTTTGAATCTTGATATTTCTTATTTGATACCTTTTCAATTTCCGTGATGATTGGAGTGAAACAGTCTGTATCATAATTCCAGTATTTTCCTTGAAGGGCAGCTGCGACTCTTTCGAGCCCCATTCCTGTATCAATTGAAGGGTTTGGTAACGGTTTTTGACCATCTTTAGTTTTTTCATATTGCATAAAAACTAAATTCCAGATTTCAACATATCTTTGTTCGTCATCTAGTAAGTCTTGATCTTTTCCAGGAGTAAAATTTGGAGTTTTAAATTTTTCTCCATGATCATAAAAAATCTCACTACATGGACCACATGGACCAAATTCGCCCATTTCCCAAAAATTATCTTTGTCACCTTTTCTAAAAATTTTAGAAAGATCTACACCTATCTTTTTGTTCCATATCTCTTCAGCTTCATCATCAGAGTAATGAACTGTTACATATAATTTTTCTTTTGGAATTTTTAATTCTTTAGTTAAAAACTCCCAAGCAAATTTTATGGCATCTTCTTTAAAGTAGTCACCAAAGCTAAAGTTTCCAAGCATTTCAAAAAAGGTATGGTGTCTTGCTGTGAAACCTACATTTTCTAAGTCATTATGTTTTCCACCTGCACGAACACATTTTTGAATTGTAACGGCTCTTTTATTTTCAGGTTTAGCATTTCCAGTAAAATAGTCTTTGAATTGATTCATTCCTGCATTAGCAAAAAGAAGGGTCTCATCATTTATTGGAATTAATGGAGATGATTGGTGTTTTTTATGTCCCTTATTTTTAAAAAACTCATTAAACTTTAAACGTATTTCTTGTGCTTTCATTACTTCCTCTAGAATTGAGCGATTTAAGCTTCAAAACTAGCATAAGTAATAGATATATGGAATGATTAGTACTCTTAGAGATGAGCGTCAATTGCATTACTAATGTAACGATTAGCTTCTGAATATTGATGACCTTTTGAGAGAACGTATCTTATTAATTTTTCTCGAGATTTTTGAATATTGGTCTTGTCTATGGACATGATATTTAGCTTTTTTCTTATTAAATCTAATATTTGAGTTTCACTGTTTACATTATATTCTCTAAAAATTTGTTCAATTATCTCTTCTTCAGGGTAGCAATTCTCTTGATTTAACTTTTGCATAACAAAGTGTGCAGAATAATTTTTATGCATGAAGCCTTTGATCCTAGCTTCTATATAATGTTCTTCTTTTAGGTAACTTTCATCTATCAGGTACTGAATGACATCAGTAGCGATCTCTTTTTCAAACTTTTTATCAATTAATTTCTGGGTAAGTTTATGACGACTATAGTCTCTTCTGGCCAAAAGTCTTATGGCATATAGGTAGCACTTTTTATTTGTTTCGTTTATTTCCATTTTATAGAGAAAAGGGAGACCTTCATTCGAAGGTCATCTCCCTTTTAATAACTATTGAAGCTTAGTTGCTTTTTTCTTTTTAGTTGTTTTCTTTTCACTCTCTAGGTTCTCACCTTGTTCATCTACAATTTCGCCGGTTGCAGGATCGACGCTTGCTGATTCCATTGGTGCATCACCGAGACCATAAATAGCAAGAACTTTTGCTTTAATTTCTTGCATGATTTCAGGATTTTCAAGGAGAAACTGTTTTGAATTTTCTCTACCTTGACCAATTTTAGCATTATTGTATGAAAACCATGCTCCAGCTTTTTCTACAATTTCATTTGTTACGGCAAGGTCAAGAAGATCTCCAGTTTGAGAGATTCCTTCACCATACATAATATCAAATTCGATAGTTTGGAATGGAGGAGCAACTTTATTTTTTACAACTTTAATTTTTGTTTTATTTCCAATGAACTGGTCACCATTTTTGATAGCACCAATTCTTCTAATATCAAGTCTAACTGAACTGTAGAATTTAAGTGCGTTCCCACCAGTAGTTGTTTCAGGGTTTCCGAACATAACACCAATCTTCATTCTCAATTGGTTAATGAAAATAACAGTAGTGTTAGATCTAGAAATAGAACCAGTAAGTTTTCTTAGTGCTTGTGACATAAGTCTTGCTTGAAGACCCATATGACTGTCGCCCATATCACCTTCTAGTTCAGCTCTTGGAGTTAAAGCCGCAACTGAATCAACAATAAGAAGATCAACAGCACCACTTCTTACAAGCATGTCAGTTATCTCTAATGCTTGTTCACCACTGTCTGGCTGAGAAATAAGTGTGTTTGGAATATCTACCCCAAGCTTTTCAGCATATGCTGTATCTAGAGCATGTTCTGCATCAACAAATGCTACTGTTCCACCTTGTTTTTGGCATTCAGCAGCGATGTGTAAAGTAAGAGTTGTTTTACCTGATGATTCAGGACCATATACTTCTATTATTCTTCCCTTTGGGATACCACCAACGCCTAATGCTAAATCTAGACTTAAGCATCCTGTTGGGATTACAGGGATTTTTTCTTTTTTCTGATCACCATCTAACTTCATGATGGCGCCTTTACCAAATTGTTTTTCAATTGTTGATAAAGCAAGGTCTAAGGCTTTTTGTTTGTTTTGATCACTTGTTGTTGTGCGTGTTACGGCCATCTAATGTCTCCTAGAAGAAGTAAAAAAATTTCTTGGTTGTGTGCGCTTCAACGTTAGCATTCTATGTACTAAGTGGGCAGGGGTTTTCTTACAAAATACTGCAATAGTTAGTATTTTTAAGAAGTTCATTTTACGGATTTTATTTGTGCAACTAGCAATAATATACAAAATATAAATCAAAAAATGATTAAACCTTAGATTTATTATTTGCGTAAGTTATGCGTAAGTCAAGACTTTTTATGAAAAGGGTATTAAATTAAAATAACAAATAGCGTAATAGACTGCACCGGCGTAGATGCCACTAACTATGTCGTCAATAATTGTACCATAACCATGGGTGACTTTCTTATCAAAAAAAGTAGCAGGCCACACTTTAAAAATATCGAATGCTCTAAAAAGAATAAACATTACTAACAAGTGTGACCAGTGAGAGCTTTGATAGAAAAGCCATGTGGTTGCCATGCCAAGTACTTCGTCCATTACGATCCATCCAGGATCGTGAAGCTTTAATTTCTTTTGAGTGATCTCTGCAATAACGCAGCTCGCGAATGTCGCGATGATAAGAAAGGGAATAAAAAGAAAAAATGGTGGAGAAAATTTTCCAAGAAAATATAAAAAAGGCAAAGTGGCCAGAGTGCCCATTGTACCTGGTGCCCATGGAGAAAAACCCACACCAAAGAAGCTTAAGAATATTACTTCCGGTCTTTTTAGACTCGGTGTGTTTTTCTCTTTCATAAACGATCGCTATAATGCCTTATCTTAGATTAGGGTATTAAAGATATTATGGAAAGACCAAGTTATTTATCACAATACATGTTTGATTGGGACAGCATCGATGTAGTCCTTGGCGGAAAGTCTTCACTAGATAGTCGCTTCTTTATGAGCCCACTTAGGGATCAAGAACATGTTAAAGAATTCTTAAAGGCGTATGGATTAGATTATAATAATCCAGTTAACCGTGCCGAACTTTTCGGTAACTTTCAAGAAGCATTACAGTTCATAAGAAGATACTTTTTAAAAGAAGGTAGCGAGTATGGTCTCGATCTAAAAATACCAAACTCTATAATAATGATAACGGATGTTGGTGACCTCTTCCTTATGGCCACTGGGAATTATCCGGACAGTGAAATTGAAGATACTCTATGGGCCGAAGTTGTTTTAAAAGTTATGCATACTATTTTACATGTTGATAAAGATCTAAGAACAAATTACTTCAGCGTAATTCAGACACAAATTTTTGATAGGTTTTATAGATATTTAATTCGTGAAGATGACAAATTATTTTTGGGAGATGCTAAAGAAGGAGTTAAAATTCCACTTGTTGAGTTTGTAACAAAGTCTAAGAAAACTCGAGATAGTGTTATTATAAAACTTCTTCATAAGGCAGAGAATGTCGCTGAAGAATTGTTTGATCGAATTGGGGTAAGAATTGTTACTGAAACAAGGTTTGATACGTTAAGTATTATGAGATTTCTTCTCGAAAAATTTGTAGTTATTCCTCATAACATAAAGCCGAGTAGAAGTATCAATACATTAATTAATTTACATAAATATAAAGAAAAGCATGGGAATCTTGTTAAGCTGGCCCTTCGAAATAACTTAACTGAAAAGAAATTTTTAAAGGCTGCCGAAAAAGAGGTTAGAGAGTGTCTCAACTTAGAGGACAATGATCGAAATTCTCATTCGCTAAATAAGTACCAGTCAATTCAGTTTACATGTCGTCAATTGATAAAATATAAAAACCCTTTTCTTAAAGACTTTAACGGGCTTAGAAAAGATGCCAAAAATAATAGTGACAATGACTTTGCTAAAAAAATACTAGCAATGGATGTTTCTTTGATTTCAAGAGATATTAGGTTTTTCTATCCATATGAAGTTCAAATCGTTGATAAAGATTCTCATAAAATTAACACAGAAGGAGAGGCTTCTCATGTTGAGTATAAAAAGAGTCAGGTTCAATCTGCCATAAGAAGAATATTTAAAAATTTACTTGAATTAAAAGGAATAGAGTTTTAACTATTTCTCTATAAATTGAAAAATTCTTTGATTAATACTTTCAGGAAAGTCCGCTTGTGGAACGTGGCTACCATCTTTTACAATATACAGTTCTGAGTTTTCTAATCGATCGATTAATATGTCCTGTAGATAATTTGGTATAACTTGATCTTTGTCACCACCGATGACTAATGCTTTTACCTTGATTGCAGATAGTCTCCCTGCAATGTCATGCTCTTTCATCTCGTTTAAAAGCTTTAAAAAAATATCAGGAGATAATTCTCCAATTCGCTTCATATATATTTGGATAAACTCATCTGGAACTTTTTCCATGTTGAAGCCACCTTTTCTGACCATGAACCTAATGACTGGATTAAGGTAGGAAGTTGTCCAAAGTTTTTCATGAATTTTTGGATAAGTATTAGAAAACCATTCGATATATGGAGTTATTAATTCCATTGTATTTGTATCGAACATAATGTCTTGTGGTGGTAAGACTGTTCCACTAATTAAAACCATTGAATCGACTCGTTCAGGATATCGATAAGCATATTCAAGAGTAATATTTACTCCCATACTATGACCAATCATAATGGAGTTTGAAATTTTGAGCTCATTCATTAAATCATGAAGGTCATTGATAATACCTTTAAAATTACAATCATCGATACTGTCACTAGAACTTGATGAGAAGTGAAAGCGATAATCATGGAGAAGTATTTTATATCCTAAGGCGTGAAAGAAAGGGATTTGCTTTTCCCAATGGCTGTTACTACATACGAGGCCATAGTTAAAAACTAAAACCCTATCATTGTTGAGAAGATCAGAAGATTTAAAATTTGTATGATAAAGAATTCTAAAACCTTGTGTTGAGTAAAAATAATTTGTTTTAAAATTTTCTAGCATTAGTCTTCCAGATTATTGAGTTCTTTCTCAAGTTGTTCTAAAAAGAACTCCGTTTGAGAACCTCTTTCATAAGCTTCTTGAAAAAGCTTTTTATAGTCAGTAACTGGAATAATGGAAAGGTTTAATTGAATGATCTTCAGCTCTACGGGGCCGATCTTTAAAATATCTCCGACAGTATGGAGCTTTTCACCTTCAATCTTTTTACCATTTGAATAGTAATGTTTAGCATCGATATTTTTGACTGCTACTTTATTATCATTAATAAGACTAAGTTTGAGGTGATAGTTTTTAATACCAGGAAACGGGAGATATAGATTTGATCTCTTGGAGCTACCAATACTTATTGTTTTAAAATAAAACTCATATGGAGCAAGAAAGTCTTTGTCCGGTGAATTTAGAATTTCTAGAAAGATCATAAATATATTTTATCAAAGTTTGGTCAATTTGAGAGTAGGTAATTTAAACCGTTTTAGTAATATGAGGATTATTCTTAAACTGCTCAGTATAGTGCTCAATAATAGGGTGATTTGATGAAAATAGCTCTTGTGCTACCTCTCTGGCTTTAACAAGTATTGGCTGATGGGTAATAAAATTGGCCAAAACCTTAGTAGATGTTTCGCCCGATTGTTGAACGCCAAAGATATTTCCCTCGCCTCTAATTCTAAGGTCTTCTTCAGAAATAATAAATCCATCGGTATTATCTTCAATAACCCGTAGTCTTTCCATGCTTGTCGGTGAGATCTTTTTGTCATTTACTAGGAAACAAAAACCAGGCTTCTTGCCACGTCCTACTCTTCCTCTAAGTTGATGAAGAGAAGATAGACCAAATCGCTCCGGATTCATGATGGCCATAATGGTTGAGTTTGTTACATTAATCCCTACTTCTATAACTGAAGTGGCTATCAGTATTTGTATTTTGTTTTCTTTGAAACTTAGAAATGTTCTTTGTTTTTCTTCACTAGACAGTTGTCCATGAAGGCCTTCTATTGAATAGTTTGGAAAAAACTTTTTGAAACGATCAAGCACACTCTCAAGGTTTGTTATATCCTGTGTTTCACTTTCTGTTATAGCAGGCACTACAACATATGCCTGCTCTCCCATAGATACTCTAGTATTAAGAAAGGTTAAGAATTTATCAAAAGATTCAGGTGTTACGATTCTTGTTTTAGTTCCCTTACGATTACTTGGCATGGACTTAATGACTGAGATATCTAGATCTCCGTACTGAGTGAGAGAAAGTGATCTTGGAATAGGCGTTGCTGACATTAAGAGGCAGTGTGAGCCTTCATTTTTTTCAGTAAGACTAATCCTCTGATTGACTCCGAACTTATGTTGCTCATCGATGATTGATAAACCTAAGTTATGATATTCAACAGACTTTTGGAAAAGTGAATGAGTTCCTATGATGAACTGATACTGACCCGATTTAATTTTTTCTTGAGTTTGTTTTTTATCACTGGGCTTCTGGCTTCCTAGCAAAAGTCCAACTTTTATATCTAAACCATTAAATAATTCGGTAATAGTCATATAGTGTTGAAGAGCAAGAGATTCAGTTGGGCACATGAGAGCAACTTGAAAACCCTTTTCTATGGTTATGAGTGCTGCAAGAATGGCGACAGATGTTTTTCCACTTCCTACATCTCCTTGCACAAGCCTCATCATAGGATGCCCAGATGAAAGGTTCTCTAGGATGTCTTGAGTTACTTTTTCTTGATCAGTGGTAAGTTCATAAGGAAAGATCTCTTTATATTTCTTTAGAGAACTATCTTCAGTCTTAATCTCTAATCCACTTTTATGATGCAAAATGTTTTTTCGAGTAAGAAGTTTAACTTGATCTTGAAAAAATTCTTCAAATATAAGCCTTTCTTCTGATTGATTTCTTAATTTAAGAACTTCTTTATAGTCCAACTTTCCATGTAAGCATTTAAATGCCTGAGTGAGATTTAGTAATTGAGTTTTCTCCTGAATTGATTCAAGAGGATCGACAATATGATCCCAGAGGTGTTCTGGGATTTTTTTAAATAGCTTTGTAATGTGTGCCGGACCTATTGAATTAACAGTAGGGTATTGAACCTTAATAGAAGTGGGAATACTATCCCAGAAGCTAATGTCCCTTTGGTACTCTTGGTCTAAAAGAGAATCAATGTCTGGATTAACAATTTGTTTCTGCCCCATGTACTCACTAACTTCACCAATAAAAGAAATATTCTTCATCGTTTCAACTTTTTGAATCATTGAAGGGTAGCAGTTGAACCATTTTAACGTGAGAGTTTCGTTACTGTAGCGATCTTTAATATGTAGAGTTATATTTGAAAGTGGAGCACGTCCTTTTCCCGTCTTATTAAAGTTTGGTTTATGCTGGAGACTTATAACTTCTCCCATACCACGGAAAATAGAATCACTTTGAGCATAAGAGAATGTTTTAAAGTTAGGAAGCTCGTAAACTCTAAGAGGGATAATCCAAAGGAGATCCTTTAGGGTGTGAAAGCCGGCTTCATTTAATTTTAGGACAGTTTTGGAAGGGGTCTTAGAACTAAAGAGCCCCTTGATCGGTGAATTCCAGTCGACGCTAAATGTACTCAATAGCCTCTACCTCATATTCAATATCACCCTTAGGTGCTTTTACAGTAACAGTGTCACCTTCTTCTTTTCCAATCAGTGCTGCACCAAGTGGGCTTTTAAAAGAAACTTTACCATTTTTAAGATCAGACTCATCTTCACCAACGATTTGGTACTTAACCGTTTCATCTTTATCTACATCTGTCAGAGTGACTGTTGCACCAAAAACGATTTTATCCGAAACAACAGTGGAAGGGTCAATGATATTGGCCGAACCTACTGTCGCTTGTAGTTGCGAGATTCTACCTTCAATATGCCCTTGCTTTTCTTTAGCCGCATGGTATTCAGCATTTTCTTTTAAATCACCAAGCTCTCTTGCTTCTGATATTTTTATTTTTATTTCTTCTCTTTCAACCTTAACAAGATGATCTAATTCTTTTTGAACTTTATCATATCCAATCTTCGTTATAGGCATTTGCTTTTGACTCATTTTTAAATCCTTTTTTACTTATCTTTGAATAGAGCGTTGGCGGCATCCATTAAGTTTTCTTTTTTATCGCCCTCAGCAGCGCTTCCTTTTAATTTGTAGAATTCACAAAAATTTGCTTTTTCTTTTTCTAGTATTCTATTGGCCATTGGTTCACGACATTCATTATAGGCTGTCTTGTCATAAAAAAAACACATCATACAAGAATGGAGCGAAGCAAAGCACTTTGGACATTCTTCACTACGATGAACCTTTGAGTCAGTCATAATCTCTGTTTCGCTATTACACTTATAACATAAAACAATTTCACTTTCTGCTGCACTCATTAAAAGCTCCACTCTTTATTTACTGAAACACCATAGTCAGACTTGTCAGAATTTTCATCTTCACCAGAGGCGCTAAAAAATATTTTGGGCAAATTTCGCTTATTATATTCATCGATAGCAGTTAAAAGATTTTGCTCGTTTGTCCTCTCTAGAGTTCTTGCCATTAAAAAGTTAATCGCAATCATCGTTAAGCCACCAATGAGAAAAGTTTTTCTATTGTTATTGGTTGATGCTGTTAAAAAACTAGTTATCACCATACCTGTACCAACAGTACCCAAGATAGCATTAGGCCACTGAATTCTTGATCCTTCTTGATAGGTATCAAGATATGACTTAGCAATAGCATCTTTTTCAAGATGATATCTCAAGCCTTCCCCTTTTTGACTACTATCGGTATCAACTAAGACATCTTGATAGTTGATGACAGCGACCCTACTACAGGTCTCGGCTGCAAATAGATTATTGGTCAAAATGAATATCGTACAAAGTATTAACGTTTTCACAGCTTTAAAAGTTAACATTTTTTGAGGAATTTGGCTAAGGTATGATGTTGATTGGATGCATGGCGAAATAAAAAAATTACACCTACTTAACAAGAACATATAAAATATAAAACTAATATAAGGAGTAGGAATGGATATTATTAAAACTGGGATTGGAATTCACAAAACCATAAGAAATGTTTCAAGAATGAGAGAGATCGCTGTCATTTTTGGAAAGCATGGTTTTGATGAGTTTATTGGTCTTAATTTAATACCAGGTTTAAATGTCGTTCTTCCAAAGTCAAAGAAAAGTATTAAAAAAGAGCTAGAAGAAAAAGGCGATATGGATTGGTCTCATATCCTAGGTTATCGTTTACGTTTATGTTTTGAAGAGTTAGGTCCAGCTTTTATTAAACTCGGACAACTTCTTAGTAGTCGAGAAGATATCTTTGATCAATCATTTATTAATGAAATGAAGATTTTAAGGGATAAGGTAAAACCTATTCCTTTTTCAGAACTTAAATCGAGTATTGAACTAAGTCTTGAAAAGCCAATTGATGAGGTTTTTGAATTTGTTGATGAGCATCCAATTGGAACAGCTAGTATCGGAGTTGTTTTCAAAGGAAAACTTCTTTCAGGTGAAGATGTCGTCATTAAAGTGAGAAGACCTGGAATTGAAAAAACAATGATTACTGACTTTTCTATTATGAGGTTTCTTGCTGGGCAAGCGGAAAGAATTAGTGATGAAGTTAAATATCTTGGAGTCACTAGAATTCTTAAAGACTTTTCAGCGTCTCTTCAAGGAGAGCTAAACCTTTTCACTGAAGTACAGAATTGTGAAAGGTTTAGGAAAGTCATTGAAGGACATAATGCTACAGATATCATTTATCTACCTAAGATGTATGAAGAGTTTAGTTCTGAAAACTTAATTGTCATGGAAAGACTAAAGGGGATTGCCTTTAGTGATCAACAGAATATTTTAAAATACAAAGACGAATTAGAAGAAAAACTAGATAAGGGCCTCAATGTTTTTATTAAAACGTTTTTAAAAGATGGTTTCTTTCATGCGGACCTTCACGGTGGAAACTTTTTCTTACTAGAGGACGGACGAATTGGACTGATTGATTTTGGTCTAATGGGAACACTATCGAAAAAGGGTCGTAAGAACTTTGTGGCCATTGTTTATTCGTTACTTACTTTTAACTATGAACATATCGTTTATGAGTTTTTAGATGTTGCCGAGTACGAAGAGATTCCAGATATTGATGGACTGATTAGTGATGTAAGAGATGTTCTTAGTCCTTATATTGGTCTCACGGTTCAACAAACTGACTTTGCTCAGCTCTTTCAGGAAGTGATTAATACCCTTAAACATCACCAACTTTTTCTGCCAAGAGAATGGTTTATTGTTTTCAGAGCACTCATTACTCTAGACGGAGTCGGACGATCAGTAGGGCAGGACTTTGATATCTATGCCATGATGGAAAATGATATAGAAGGTATTATAAAAGATAGTTTTTCAAAAGAAGAGTTAATAGAGGAATCTCTTTGGGCGGCAAAGGACTTATTAGGTTCTGGTAGAGTTATTCCAAGACATATCAAATGGTTTCTAAAGCAATGGTCAAAGAAAGGTTATGCCTTTGATTTAAATTTGCAAGGGTTAGATCGACCGCTCAAGAAAATAAACTCTTCTATTTTATTCTTAGGTTATATTGCTCTTTGCTGTGTTTTTCTTGTTTCAGGAAATGAGTTTCTCAAAGCAAGTGGTAATGTGAGTGCAAGTTCAATTCCTACAATCACTTGGGTTTTCTGGTCGCTATCACTAGTAGCGTTTGGTCTAGCATCAAAAAGAATTAAAAAGTTTAAATAGAGTCTAGGCCACCGATCCAAATTGGTGGCAGCTCTGCTTTAATCTCATCAAACCAAGCGGGGCCAAATATTCCTTGAATAACCTCTTGTTGTGATAAATTAAAAACTTCTTCATTAAATAGAAATGATGTTTTACTGGCGAGTTGCAGTCCGGATCCAATTTCTTTTAACCACTCGTTAAGAAGATCAATATTTGATAACTTCAAAAAGCCCATATATCTTCCAGCAAGCTCATTATTAATTTCAGGTGACCAAAAGGAACTCGCTTCCACTTGAAAGCTAGGACTCTTTAAAGAGGTGCTTTCATGGCAAATACCTCTTAAATCGAAACCTTTCGAGCAAATAGCGTATTCAGTTTGCTCATCATTAGTAAAAACTTTAGCACTATAGTTTTGAAACATAGATTTCCAAAATTTTTCTGAGCGGTTATGAATGATGTACTGATTGCTGAGTTCATTATATTGAGTTTTAATTAATGACTGTATTTCTTCATTCCATCCACTGGTAGTAAGTGTTTTGGCAGGGTTTGTAATTGGTTGCTCGCAGATATATCCAAATGGAAAGAATTCCCATGCTTCATAAATTTCAGGATCACCAGTCCACAAGATAAAGAGAGCGGTCGTCTTGTGATATTCATTCAATAATTTAGAGAAGAACATTTTAAAGACGCCGTGACCTCTGAACTCTTCATTAACTGCAATGCCTCCAATAAAAGTAACCGGTAACTCTTTTCCTTTGAATATTAAATGTGTCTTATAAAGAGCAATTGTTGCAGCAATCTTTCCTTCTATCTCTAGGTAATGGCAGTGTTGCAAATTTTCATCTATAAAGAGGGGGAAGAAGTCATCCTTATATGAGTTATATTCATCGTACTTAAATGATGTCTCTATTAAGTTACAGAACTCTTGCTCTTTTTCAGGGTTATCTTTTAAATTTTTAAACTCGATGACACTTTCCTTGAGGAATTGATTAATTATTTTACAGTGAATTAGTATTTTACTCTGTTATAGGCCTCATTTGAAGGTAAAATAAGTCTTTAAATTCAGTTAGTTAACCTCACAAAGGCAAGATCTGCCTGCTGTCTAATAATTCAACAATTAAATTAAGAAGTATTGCGTTGGGTCGAAAAGAGTTATGAAGGATTTGGTTAAGTTAACCAATTCGCTGGTTAGAAGGAATCTGACTAGAACCCGATATCAAGGAGGATACAATGGGACTTCGAATTAATACGAACGTAGCGTCCCTAAACGCTCAAAGAAATTTGAGAGGAACGCGACTTGCGATGAATAAATCGCTAGAGAAATTGTCTTCAGGACAAAGAATCAACAGAGCTGGTGACGATGCTGCCGGACTCGCAATCTCAGAAAATTTAAAGGCACAGGTTAGAGGTCTTAAGCAGGCTGAAAGAAATGCTGAAGATGGTATTTCATTAGTTCAAATTGCTGAAGGTGCTTTATCTGAAACTTCAAACATCTTGATTAGGCTAAGAGAACTTGCCGTACAAGCTGCTTCGGATACCATCGGTGGTACTGAAAGAAAGTTTCTTAATGTTGAATTTGAGCAACTTACATCAGAAATTGATCGTATTGCCAACTCAACAGAATTTAACCGTGTTCCATTATTAAATGGTACTGGTGCTGTTTTTGATATCCAAATTGGAACGAGAAATGACCCTATAAGTGATAGATTAACGTTTGATGCTTCAAGTGCTGACGTTAACGTTGCGGCTCTTGGGCTAAATCTTGCTTCAGTTGCTGATAAGATCTCTTCACAGAACTCTTTATCTTCAATTGACCAAGCAATTATTTCTGTTTCAGGTATTAGAGCGGATTTTGGTGCTCTTCAAAACAGACTACAGTCTACAGTAAATAATATTGCGGTAAGTATTGAAAACTTATCTGCTGCCAACTCCCGTGTTAGAGACACTGACGTTGCCGCTGAAACTGCTGAATTAACTAGGAACAACATTCTTATGAGTGCTGGTACTTCAGTATTATCACAGGCCAATGCCTCAACGAAGAATGCACTGAGCTTAATTCAGTCAGCTGCGCAAGGGTAATAGAACGTTAATTGTAAAACACTAGGAGTGTTACATGTTGAAAGCAACAGGATAATTAAAAACAAGCGACGAACTACCCTGCAATAGCGAGTTGCTGAATAAAAAACGAATAAGAAATTTAAAAAGAAAGTTGTATTATTCGAAATTTTTAATGAATTGAAAAACTAATATTAATAAGTCACCGGGACACGGATGTCCTTGGATTTTACAGGAGGTAAGAGATGTTAGAAGGAGATTAATCATGGGATTACGAATTAATACGAATACGGCTTCATTGTCCGCACAACGTTCACTAGCTCAGTCGAACAGAAGAGTTGGCGATAACTTAAGAAAGTTATCATCAGGAGAACGTGTAACTAAAGCGAGTGATGATGCAGCTGGATTAGCAATAAGTGAAAAACTAAAAGCTCAGATAAGAGGATTTAGACAAGCAAAGAGAAACGCAAATGATGCGATCTCAATGATACAAACCGCAGAAGGCGGGTTAAGCGAAATCTCAAATATCGTCATTCGATTAAGAGAACTAGCGGTACAAGCAGCTTCTGATACGATAGGGCAGAAAGAACGTGGATTTACAGACATCGAATTCCAACAACTCAAAGAAGAGATCGACAGGATCTCAAGATCTGCAGAGTTTAACGGGACCAACTTACTTGATGGTTCAGGCGGAATTCTCGACTTTCAAGTCGGTGTCAACAATGACCCAATTCTTGATCGCCTTACCTACGACGGTACAAAAGCGAATGCAACGCTTGTCTCACTCGGTCTTACTGGGGAAACCGTTAGCAACAAAGAGGGCGCGCAAGTCACGTTACAAAAACTTGATAATGCGTTGGTGCAAATTAACGGTGTGCGAGCTGAACTTGGTGCAACTCAAAACAGATTATCGTCAACGATTAATAACTTGGCGGTTACTGATGAGAACCTTAGTGCAGCGAACTCAAGAATTAGAGATGTTGATGTGGCAGCTGAAACAGCTGACCTCACTAAGAACAACATCCTAGTTCAGGCAGGAACTTCGGTATTGTCACAGGCAAACCAAGCTCCGAACATAGCCCTTAAGTTACTTGGATAATAAACTTTCTTTTATTGCCCTGAGCTTCGCATGAAGCCAGGGCATTTTTTCGTTTTTTTTCTAAAATTAAGAACAATGTTTCCCTCCCTTTTTAAATCCAAAAATAAGCTATAATTAAAGTATGAATAAGAAGAATGAAGATTTAGTAATTTACCGAAAAACTCTAGTAATATTTGGAGTTTCTTCTTTTGTAGGAAGTTCTTTGGCAGAATTTTTTAAAAAAGATTATAAAGTAATTGGTACTTACAACAAGAATCCTGTTTCAATACCAGGAGTCTTAACGATACCTTGTGATGTATTAGTAAAAGAAGAAGTTCAGTTAGTGCTCTTTGCTTTTAAACCTGAAATCTCTCTCTATTGTGCAGGAATTTCATCAATACAGGATTGCTCAAAATATGACGATCGAGCTGAGGCATTAAATACAAGTGGTCTTTTCAACGTTGCTGAATATTGCCACCGTTATAAATCACAAATTTGTTATATCAGTTCATCATTCGTTTTTGGTGGTGAGAATAGAAGTTATATTGAAATGGATATTCCAGATCCGAATACCATTTATGGAAAAACGCAGGCTGCCGCAGAGTTTTATATTCAAAAAACATCTTTGAATTATGTAATTTTTAGAACATCAAAACTATATGGTCGTGGAATTAACTCGATGAAGCCAACATTTTTTGAGAATCTCCAAAGAAAACTAAAGCTAAATCAGCCATCAAATGTTGATTCTTTTTTACAGACAGGCTTCATGGATGTGGCCTTTCTTGGAATGGTTATGAAGATCTGTTTTGATAAAGGTGTTCAGAATAGATTATTACAAGTGACTACCAGTGATACTATGAATCACTATGAATTTGCTAAAACCTATTGTGAAGTTTTTGGAGAGTCTGCTGACTTAATATCTAAAGCGAAGTGGGCACTGCCAGTAATGCAAGGCTCAGGCACCGGGTCGACATTACGATATAAGTTAGATCTAGCAAATATAGAAGGTTTTTTGAATATTGAAATGCCAACGATCAAAGAGTCACTAGAGTTTACTTATAAAAGACTGAATGGAGATGAGTCGAGTAAAGGAAAATCAAGTAAAGGAGAAGGCGTTCAGTTTATCTAGCTGATTGACGAATAAATTCTGAAAGATAATGTCTTACCATGGCATCAACGTCTACGATTTCACCTTGAAACTTCCAAGTAATCTTATTGAAAGCACCTATGTTGGCATTAATTTCGTGAACTGGTCCAGTTCCAAAACTATCACCTTCGCTAACTCTAGGAGCGTAAAGATCCTTACCATTGGCAAGAAATCCAATTGTAACGAGATTGTTAGATTTTCTTGAAAAGATAAGCCTTAATGAGTTTCTAAAAAGCATAAAATCATTAACAGTGTTACTAATTTTAAACATTTTAATCTGTGCATGAGAAGCTGAGTTACTTCTGTATTGATTGAACTTTTGAATATAGACTTCAAAACGATCTCTAACTAAATTCATAAAATTGATTGAAGACTCTTCTAGAAAATGAATTGGGTTCAGGTGATCATTCATATTAATGATTCCTGATTCTTCCATATTAATTTCTTCTAGAGCAAGGTTCTCGATCCAAGTTGTAGAAATATGATCTGTGTCGATAAATTCGTTCATACTAAAATGATCGGGGTTTGGACTAGGAATGTCAAAGGAAAAAGAAAGATGGGTCTGGTCGACATGTTAGGATTCCGCCCGTTATATAACAGGTGGATGCAGTAGATAATCACATTAGGCTTCTCACTCCATTTGATTGCTCAAAGTGTGAGCTTGCTCACCGTAACCAGTGACCGCGTCCCTAAGATAGATTGTAGGGCGAAACACGTTCTGCCGACCTTAGACCCGTCTAAAATTATACACGAATTATTGCTAGTTGTATAACAAAGTTGGCAGGCAAATAGGTATAACAACATGTAAATACAGTGGGTTATAGTGTTTTTATTGCATCATGTTACGAAATCCCGTATAATAGATATTGAAATAGAATAGTATAAAAAGATGGAATTTTTCTCAAGTTTTAATGAGGTCTCACCGAAGAGAATAGTACTAAACAGGAGTGGGATATGAAAAACCTGATTCTTTCATACTTAAAAGAAGAAGATGGACAGACATCTACAGAGTACATTCTTCTAGTTGCCGTTGTTGCCCTAATCGTTTTTAGATTTAAAGCAGTAGCGACTGAAAAGTTGAGTGCTATTACTGGTAAAGTGTTCGAAAAAGCTGAAGGCTTCGTAGACGAGATGAACTAACCTTTGTCACACTTAATTGTGACAAAGTGTTAGATGTTCGCTTAACTAAAATTAAAAAATAAACCTAAGGGATTCTCTTCCCTATTGCACTTTTTATTATCTAATATAATCTAGACCTATGAAGTTTTTTAAAAACTATAGTTCAGGTCAAGCCGTTGTTGAATACTTACTTATCTTTGGCTTTATGGCCCTCATTGCTGTGAATATCATGAGAGGTTTGGGTGGAGCTTTAGGGACTTCTGTTGGAACACTTGCCTATGCTTTAACACAAGAGCTAGCCACAGGGGTATGTCCTCGTAACTGTTTTTTCCACGGTTATAAAAACCAGGTCGATTAATGCCAATAGCAGTCTATCTTTTCCTTCTTATTCAGTTACTGGTTGTTAGTTATGTAGATATAAGAAAAAAGATTATTGCTAATTATTGGGCGATTATTAATCTTGTTTTCTTTATCATTGCCTTATTTCTCTTTCGCGATACTTATGTCATTGGCTGGAAGACATTCTTATATCCTTTTGCTTTTTTGTTCGTTGGATTTGCATTATATGCTCTGAAAATAATGGGGGCAGGTGATTCAAAATATTTATTTAGCTTCTTTTTTCTAATACCTAATGGGTACCAAGAAGACTTCTTTGTTATCCTTGCATACTCTACCGTAATCGTCGGATTCTCTTTATTGATTATGAATACAATTAAAAATTTTGATATAATAATTTCTGCGATTAGATGGAAGAATTTACGCTATATAAAAGAAGCATATGGAACAAAATTTTCTTACGCTCCCGTAATTGCTGTAGCGTGGATTTGGTTTGGAATCGAATTTGGTGAAAAGGTTTTATGGTAGATAATATTAAATCAGAGAAGGGACAAACGACTGTAGAGTACGTACTACTTTTAGCCGTGGTTATTTCGTTTACCGTTGCCATTTTTCAAAGTCAGCGTTTTCAAGAATTTATGGGCAGCGACTCCGCATTTTTTACAGTGATAAAAACGAGAATGGAATACAATTATCGTCATGCATATCTTCCGCCAGAACCAGAGATGAATTTGGATGTTAAAGCTCCACATGATTCTTTCTATGATAGTGAAGGGGATTCATCTCATTTCTTTGTTACCATAAAGGCATATCCGTGATTCAAAAAAACGAAGGTCAGTCTACAATTGAATTCTTGATGAGCTTTATTTTTGTGATTGGTTTTATGATGACTTTTGTTCGAATTTCAATGAATTATACAAATGGCTATCTTGTTCATTATGCCACCTATGTTTCTTCGAGAGCATTTATGGTGGCCGATAATAATGGGCAAGGTGGAGATGCCGATAATTATGCAACTCTTAAGGCAAGAAGGGTTTATGAGAGATTTAATTTTGCAGCATTTATAAATGATTTTGATAGTCAGCTTAGAGTGAACACTCCAGCTGTGATGGATGATTCACAAACAAATCTCTACGTTGGGGTTTATGTGGACTATAGAGATTTTTTCTCAACGCCAAACCTTGGCCCAGCAGAACCGCTAGATCTTAGATCTGAATCCTATTTAGGTAGAGAACCAACACGTGTTGAGTGCTATCAAAGAATTTGCGATATGATTAGACAGATAAATGGTGACTGTCAGTTTCATGCAACAGTAGTAGATAACGGATGCTGAGATATAAAAATAAAAAAATCACATATGAAAACGAAGAAGGCCAAGCGGTATTTGAGCTTATTCTCTTTATGCCCTTTTTTATATTTTTTATTACTATTATGTTCACCGTTGGAAATGCTATTAATTCTTCAATAAACCAACAGAAAGTAACCAGAAGATACTATTACTATTTATCAAAGAATAACTCTCGATATCCATCTTATGAGGATTTAGTTATTTGGAATAATGGCGGACTAAATGCTGTGGGTATGTCTGGGTTAGGTTGGAGAGAAAAGCAAGAAGGGGGCTCAACTGGGAATCCTATTTCAAACTGTTATAAGTTTAATACAATATTTGCAAATGACTATGATGAAGAGTGTGATGAACCTGATGTTAATGATGGTGCCACACAGTTCATACGTGTTTTCACTTACTACGGAATATGTGGAATGAATTACCGATCAAGTCCGTCTAGTAATCAGCTGGTTGCCGACTATCTTTCCTCATTTAATGCCGGAGCCTGTACAAATAGATAGCCTACTTTATAGTACGGCTAAATCTGCCTCTATCCATCTTAAGCACTTGTAATTTGTTAAAATTAAAGAAAATCAATCTGGTAGGAGAGACCGATCTATGAATACTCGTGCATTTAGTTTGGCCTTACTTATTGCTGGTATAGCAATGTTTATGGTCTTTACTTATATTGAAGATCAGAAATCTAGTATCACAAAGAAGTTTGGTGAGAATGTAACAGTCCTTGTTGCAAAAAGAGATATCAATGAACTTGAATTATTGGATGATACAAAAGTTGAAACAACTACAGTACCTAAAAAGTTTAGAACTCCTGGAAGTTTTTCTTCAATTAAAGAAATTGAAAATACTTTAGCAACTGTTCCGATAATGAAAGGTGAACAAATCTCAAAGCCAAGAATTACTTATCCAGGAACAAAAACGGGACTTGCTCAACAAGTAAGTTCAGGAAAAAGAGCTATCGCCATTAATATTACAGAGAGGCAAGCTGTTTCTAAGTTAATTAAGCCTGGGGATAGAGTGGATGTTCTCGCTGCCATTGATTATTCATCAGGGCGAAAAGATATGCAAAAATCTACGACAATACTTCAGGACGTTTTAGTTTTGTCGACGGGTTATAATATGAGTAATTCAATTCCAATTTATGGAATTAAAATTCCTTCTGCCATTAAAAAAATGAATGCAAATGTTTATAGTCGATATAATACAGTGACTCTTGAGCTGACTCCTTACGAAGTACAAAAGCTTGTCTTTTTGTTAGTTTTCTCAGGGAATAAGCCTTTTTTAACACTTAGAAACAATAACGATAATAAAATTATCAGCATTAGATCTTCAGATATTTTTGATGTCATTGGAAATCAAGAGAGTGTTGAAGCTAAAGCTTTCTTTAACGAACAAAATAGAAAGAGGGTTGGTAAGTAATGATTAAAGTATTTATTAGTACTTTATTAATATTGTTATTTGCAAATAACTTGTTTGCACAAGAAGAAGTGCCTGAGAAAAAAATAGAAGTTGTTTTAGGTATAGATAAGCTTCAGAAGTTAGACTTCACACCATCTACAAAAGTACAGGTAGGGAATGAAAATCTACTAACGCACACATTGATTCCATCTAAAAGAGAAATTGTATTAAAAGGTCTAAAGCCTGGTAACACATCGATGACAATAAGGAATACAGTTGGAGATGTGAAAGCAAGATATCTTGTAACTATTACTGCTACTGACCAATCTAAATTGGTGAATGAACTAAAAGAGTTTTTAGGAGATGTTGAAGGATTAGAGGTAGGTATAAAAGGCGATAGCGTTTATATAGGCGGTCAAATTGTTGTTCCTGCCGATATCGGAAAGGTTGTTGTTGTTCTCGCTAAAGAAAAATTTGCAGATGTTTTAAGGCTAGTAGAGCTTTCTCCACAAACTCAAAGAGTTATTGCAAGAAAAATGCAAGAGGAGATTCAAATAAATCAATTGAGAGATGTTACGGTTAGAGTTGTAAATGGTCTTTTTTGGCTTGAAGGAATCGCAACAAGCGAAGGTGACAAGGTAAGGGCTGAGCTTATTGCAAAAGCATTTGTGCCCGATCAATTAGAAAACTTAGCAAGAAGAACAGACTCTGTAACAACAGCGAAGAGAGATCCAATCCAGAACTTTATTACGGTAAATGCCAAGCAAAAGTCGCAACCAGTTCCTAAGCAAGTTAAAATAACAGCTCAATTTGTAGAGCTTACAAAAGATTATAATAAGATTTTTGGATTTAAGTGGTCACCTCTACTTTCTGATGGACAAGGTTCTATTGGGTTTGGAAAAACGGTCTCAGGAAATGTGACGACTCGATCAAGTAATACTCTTTCAGGAACAATCTCTAACTTATTTCCAAAACTTTCAAGTGCTAAGTCTGCAGGCCATGCTCGTGTGATTCAAAGTGGGATTATTATTGTTAAAGATAAAGTAGCTGGGAATCTCGTTAAGAATGAAGAAAAACCTTTTGCTGTTGGTTCGGGAGAGTTCACTAAAAGTGAGAGTGCTTCGGCAGGATTCAATCTTACAGTAACACCGACGATTTTACAGGAAGAAAAAATAGATTTAAATATTGGACTAACAGTAAGTTCAAATATTGGTGATCCTCCTCAGACCTTAAGTAATACTGTGAGAACGGCTTTGATTGTGAAATCAAAAGAATCTGCAGTGGTTGGTGGTATTGTTATTAATAAAAACTCTACCGACTTTGATAGAAACCCTCCTGGCGGCGTAACTGCATCAGATGAGGGTAGTAGCCCATTATTTAATTTTATTAGATCAAAATCAAAAACAGTTAATAAGAGTCAGTTTGTGGTATTTGTAACACCAGAAATTGTAGAAAGTGCTTCTCAAGGAACAGATGAAGTTAAAAGAAAGTTCCGAAGGAGAAGAAGGTAGTGGCCGGTTATATTGTTGCTATTGTTGGTGGAAAGGGTGGAGTTGGAAAGTCACAGCTTGCAGCTAACTTAGCTTTTGCTTATGCAGCAGAAACAAGACAGAAAACATTATTATTAGACTTTGATCAAAAAGCCAGTGGTGACCAAGATTTTATTACTGGGATGAAGTCCAAGAAAACAGTAAAAGACCTTGCGGATTTTAATGGTGCTATTGATCCTAGAAGTATTATGTCTTTTATTACTGCCCATCCCGCAAATGTTAGTTATATCGGTATGCCTAATGATCCCAATGCTGCTGCAGGGATAAATGCTGATGGCCTAGGGAAAACATTAAAGGCGTTACCAAATATTTTTCCTCTTACTATTATTGACTGTGGATCAGACTTAAACTCCTTGGCCTTAAAGGCTTTAGAGTTTTCTACAGCAATTATGATTGTTGTTTCTCCTGATATCTTGGCCATTAATCAAACAAAGAAGTTATTTTCTGATTTGGTAACCATGATGTTTCCAAAAGATATGTTACTTATAATTGCGAACCAACATCAAAAAGGTCATCCTGTTTCACCTGAGGTGATAGGGAAGTCTTTAGGCAAGCCTGTTTTTGCAACACTTCCAAAAGATGATCAATCTTGTGTTGCTGCTTTAAATCAAAAAAAGCCAGCTTTTGTTATAAATAAAAATTCTGCTTTCTCAAAGTCGGCGACAGAATTAGCAAGAAAACTAATTCAAAAAAGTGTTTTTAAGACACTGGCAAGATTAAATAAACCAACAGATGTTAAAGCCTCTACTCCGAGTTCAGGAGGGGGAAGTGATTCTGGTGGTGGAGCAAAAGGCAGTAGTTGGACTGGACTTAAATCCCGTATTCATAAAGCACTTGTTGATGAAATGGATATGAAGGGTGGAGATGATAAAGACCCTAAGGCTAAAATTATTCTAAGAGAGCAGACTAAGAAAATGGTTGTTGATCTATTAGGAAAAGAAGATACCAAGGGAATTGTTAATTCTCGTGATGATATGAATCGTTTAGTAAAAGAGATACTAGATGAAGCTCTTGGCCTAGGGCCGCTAGAGGATTTACTTGCTGATAAGGATTGTTCTGAAATCATGGTTGTTGGACCAGATAAAATTTATTATGAACATGACGGTAAACTCAAGAAAAGTGAAATTACTTTTACTAATGATAGACAGGTTTTAAACGTTATTGAAAGAATTGTTGCTCCCATTGGAAGAAGAATCGATGAAAAAACACCTTATGTTGATGCTCGACTGCAAGATGGTTCAAGGGTACATGCGATAATACCACCATGTGCACTCGATGGCTGTACTATTACTATTAGAAAATTTCCAGAAAATAGGCTTACCTATAAAGACTCTGTTGCTTACGGATCGATGACGCAAAATATGGCTGACTTTATGAGAATTGCTGTTGAAGCTCATAAAAATATTGTTGTAAGTGGTGGTACTGGTTCTGGTAAGACAACTCTTATTAATATTTTAGGTGGATTTATTCAAGCGAACGAAAGAATTATTACTTGTGAAGATTCAGCGGAACTTGATTTTCCACAAGATCACGTAGTGAGACTAGAAACTCGACCACCCTCTCTAGAAGGAGATGGTGCTATTGATATTCGTTGTCTTGTGAAACAAACTCTTAGAATGAGACCCGATCGAATTGTTGTTGGGGAATGTAGAGGGGGAGAGACCCTCGATATGCTTCAGGCCATGGGAACAGGACATGACGGTTCAATGACCACTGTTCACTCTAATAATCCTAGAGAATGTATTGGTAGAATTGAAACTCTTGTTCAGTATGCTGGAGCTGGTCTTAGTCCAAAGGCCATTAAAGAAATGATTGCAAGTGCAATTCATTTAATTGTTCAACAGTCTCGCTTGGATGATGGTTCAAGAAAAATGACTCACATTACTGAAGTAGGGGGAATGCAAGGAGATGTTGTTATCTTGCAAGATATCTTTCTATTCAATCAACGTGGGATAGGCAAAGACGGTAAAATCGATGGTGAGTTTCAAGCTTCAGGTTTTATCCCAAAGTTTATTGAAACCCTTGAGCGTAAGGGATACAAAATCCCAAGAGGTCTCTTTAGTAATGAAGAAAATGAGAAAAAGGCCGCTTTAGCTAATCAGAAAAAGAAAGCCGCCGCAGTTAAGAAACCTACAAAGGCAGGTGGATGATGTTAAATATTCTCGGGCAAAACGGTATAATTGCACTTATAGGTTTTGTTGTATTTGCTTTTTGTTTTAAATACTCAGTAGGAATTTTTAGTTGGGTTGAAAATCAAACGATAGGAACAAGAACCTATATTATGGAAAAGCTTGAACTATTATTTATCGAAGTTGATCCTGATCGTATTACTTACACACTGCTTTTCTTATCAATTGGATTATCAAGTTTTGTTCTAATTGTACTAGGGGTTTTTGTCAGCTGGATACTAGGCTTCTTTGTGGCAGTCATTGTTGCCTTTGTAGGTTTTAAGATACCAAAACCAATTATTAACTTTATGGTTGAAAAAAGAATAAAGGAATTTAGCGGGCAAATGGTAGATGGTCTAACTCTTTTATCTAATGGAATTAGAGCAGGTCTTTCTGTCCCTCAGTCAATAGGGATGGTTGTTAATGAAATGCCTAATCCAATAAGCCAAGAGTTCAATTTAATTCTTCAACAAAATAAGATCGGTGTTCCTTTAGAAGAATGTTTTGATAATTTTGCAAAGAGAATACCAACGGAAGACAATGAAATGTTTGTTTCTTCAATTAATATATTAAGAGAAACCGGTGGTAATTTAGCAGAAGTTTTTGACACAATTGTTAATGTGATTAGAGAAAGAATTCGCTTACAGCAGAAAGTTGATACCTATACTGCACAAGGAATGTTTCAAGGAGCAACTATCTTTGCCATGCCTTTTGCTATTACTGCAATCTTTGCTGCTAGCGACCCACAATCAGTGGTTCGAATGTTTACGACTCCTTTAGGGATAATTCTGTCCCTTGCGGCCTTATTACTAGACTGTATTGGAGGATTTCTCATCCTAAAGATAGTAAAAATAAAGATTTAGAGGCCCAAAAAAGATTAAAGCTTCTGAAATAGATACCCGATAAGTTATCTGAGAGAAATTAAATTTCAATCAAAACAAAGAGGATTGATAAATGAAATCATTAAAGTTGCTACTTACATTCTTATTTTTGTGCTCTAGCGTGTTTGGAGGGGTTAACCTCAAAAACGGTAATTACTATATCTCGTATACGGATATTATCGTTCCTGGAAATGGACATGACCTAGAAGTTGTTAGGACCTATAACTCAAAGTCGACTGAAAAAGGTTGGTTTGGATTTGGCTGGGGTAGTGATTACGAAACTTACCTTAGTGTTTCGGCAGATGGTTCTGTTATCGTTCACGAAAATGGTTCAGGGGCACTGACAAGGTTTACTCCTAAGAATCCAGTTGATGCAAAGTTGGCATCTACTAAAATTATCGAAGCGATGAGAAAGAAAACAACTGTTTCTGATAAAGTAGCAAGTGACTTAATGAAGAAACTAACAGGTGATGCTGAGTTAAGACAAGCATATGCAAGAAAGTTTAAAGTAAAAGCTAAAATCGCAGATGGAAGCATGCTCTTTTCAAATACAAGAGGACTTCAGAAAGTACAGAAAACAAAGTCTGGTTATACTAGATTTTATAATGATGGTAAGAAAGAGCACTTTGATAAAGAAGGGCACCTAGTAAAAATAGAAGATAAGCACGGTTATAAAATTACTTTGGATTATAATAAGCAAGGTAAAGTACAAAAGATCACCGATACAATGGCCAAGCAATTATTCTTTGAGTGGTACCCAGACGGAAAAGTTAAGCATATCAGCTCTGTTGGAGATAAGAAGACGAGCTATAAGTATAAGGGTAACGATCTTATAGAATCAAAAGATATCGCAGGTAATGTTTTTGTTTATGGTTACGATGCTAACCACAACATGACATCTGTTACTTATAGCGATAAATCAAAAATGACGATTGCTTACACTCCTAAAACTCAATTCGTTAAAGAGATTGTAGGAAGAAATAAAGAAGTTACATCATATGATTATGATTCTAATCCGAAGAATCCGGAAATGCATTACTGGACTACGGTTTCTAAGAAGTCTGCTTCTGGTAAATCAAGTAAGTCTAAGTATGAATATGAAATTAAAAGTCGAGCTGACGGAAGTACATATACTTTTAGAATCGCGACAAATATTAACAATCTAAAAACTGAAACAATTTACTCTGAATGTTGTGGGCTTCCTCTTAAGATTACTAGAGGAAATCATAAGACAGACTTTGTTTATAATGACAAAGGGTTGCTAACAAGCAAGCGTTCTTCAAAGGGTGACTTTGTTATGCTAGAGTACCATCCAAAGTTTAATAAAATTAGTAAAGTGACGAATAAGAAAGGAACAACTAGTTTTCAGTATGATAAAAATGGTAACCTTTCCATTGCTAAGAATAAGAAAAAATCTGTTCTACTAGTTTATGATAGCAAAGGTCGTATCAAGACAATGCTAGATAAGAATAATAAGTCGAACGAAAAGAGAACATTAAGCTTTAAGTATAATGCTCTTGGAAAACCAGTAGAAATCTCAATGGATAAAGTTGGAACTATTAATGTAGCTTACGATAACTATGGTGAGATTAAGAAAGTTGAGTCTAAGTCAGGTCATAAAATGGCCTTACAAGTAACTCAAGCTTTTCAATCACTACTTAGTATTGTGAAGCCGGCTGGTGTTAATCTGAATATGTAGTTGCCTAGCTTTTATGGCGGCTTGATTACCGCATATTAGGTACTTAAGTGATTGGTTTAAGAGATTACATAAATGAAAGTATAATTAGGTATATAAGTTTGAAAAAGGAAATACCATGAAGACACTAAAGACGACACTAATAATGATTCTTGCACTAATCTCGATGCATATCTTTGCACAAGATGGCGATGCTTCTACTGCAGGTGTTGGTCAGCAAGACGAAGCTTGTGGCGGTAATAGCCATTGTGGGCAGTGTATTGATACTTCTGGTAGAGGTAATAATGACGACTCTACTGCTGCTACAACAACGACTACGGCTCCAGCAGACACTGCTGATAGATAATAATAAAAAATTCATTGTAATTAATATAGGCCTGAGTTCTCTCAGGCCTTTTTTTGTCTATTTTTTAGACACTAGTTTCAAATAGGACATTCCTTTATAGATAACTACCTATAATTAAGTTTAATTTTTTGGCACACCTCTTGCTTATATATAAGTACTTACTAATTAAACATGTCTCTTATAAGAGGAGGACGATATGAAAAATTTATTCTTTTTAATTATTGCTATTTTAGTAATGAATGTTTCTTTTGCCGGTAATATGGGTGAAGAGCAAGCTGCTGAGTGTGTTGATCAAGTACAATCTACTAGATTTCAAGAGACTGCAGAACAAGCTCCTGCCGTAGCTACTGAAGAATCACAAGAAGATAGTGCTAAAAATAAATAATTAGTTATACTGTTAACAGACGAGTCTCGACGTTTTTCTATAAACCCCACAAATGTGGGGTTTTTATTATTTAGGGGGATCCATGGAAGAATCTCAAATTCAAACATTATTTCAAAATTCTAAGACCTTTGCTAACACAGGTATTTCACACAGCTATGAGTGGCGTGTAGAGGCCCTGAAGCGGCTTGAGAAGGTTATCCTCTTATATGAAAAAGAGATCATAGAGGCACTGAGACTGGATTTAGGAAAGTCTGAGTTTGAGGGTTATGTCTCAGAAGTAGGTTTTACCCTTTCTGAAATTAGTCACACAATTAAAAAATTAAAAAAGTGGATGAGGCCTAAGAAGGTGAGCTCTCCCTTAATACAATTTCCTTGTCGTTCATATATTAACTTTGAGCCCCTTGGAACTGTTCTTATTATTGCTCCTTGGAATTACCCGTTCAATTTATTAATGGCCCCTTTGATAGGAGCTTTGAGTGCTGGAAATAATGCTATTTTAAAACCATCCGAGATATCGGTTCATACCTCTAAGATATGTGAAAAAATAATTAGTGATGCCTTTACTCCTGAAGAAGTTATTGTGATCCAGGGTGAAGTTAAAGAAACCACCGCATTGCTTGAACTGCCTTTTGATCATATTTTCTATACGGGTAACGGCTCCGTTGGAAGAATTGTAATGGAGAAAGCTGCAAAAAATTTAGTTCCTGTTACATTGGAGCTTGGTGGAAAAAGTCCATGTATGGTCTTAGGTGAAAATGATCTTGAAATAGTAGGTAGAAGAATCGCATGGGGGAAGTTCTTTAATGCCGGACAAACCTGTGTTGCTCCTGATTATATTATCGTAGAAAAAAAGAAAAAGAGTGCACTTGAAGAAGCAATTAAAAATGGCCTGAATTCTTTTTATGGAAAGGAAGTTAAGTCTTCTCCTGACTATGGAAGGATTATTAATGAGAGGCATTGGAATAGATTAAAGCATATTATTGACGAGAGTGAGGTTAGTTATGGGGGAGATGGTGATAAGTCGCAAAAATATATTTCTCCTACGCTAATAAATGCTGATAGTAGTTCAGCCTCTATGAAGGATGAAATTTTTGGGCCTCTTTTACCAATAGTGACTGTTGAAAATACTGCAGAAGCAATCGAGTTTATTAATTCTTCTGACAAGCCCCTTGCTTGTTATTTGTTCACTAAAGACAAGAGTGTTGAGAATACGGTTGTAAAGAAAGTGTCTTCTGGAGGTCTGTGCATTAATGATTCTCTTGTACATCTTTCTAGTCAGACACTTCCTTTTGGCGGCGTCGGGGAGAGCGGGATGGGTCGATATCACGGCCGATATAGCTTTGAGACGTTTAGTCATCAAAAGGCAGTCATGAAGAGGTATCAAATATTTGATATTTTAGTGAGATATCCTCCTTATCTTGGAAAGCTTAAAATCATCAAATGGTTGTTAAAACTTTAGTCACTGTGTGAAAAATGTTCACTATTTTGGTGTAACTTGTTGATTTTATGTGGCTATTGTTGGCATCTCTTGTGCATATAGTTAAGTATAGAAAAAACACGAGGGAGTATTTATGAAAACATTAATTATTTTAGGATTACTTTTAACTTCAACTAACATGTTTGCAG
This sequence comes from Bacteriovoracaceae bacterium, assembly GCA_028378565.1. Classification (GTDB taxonomy): domain Bacteria; phylum Bdellovibrionota; class Bacteriovoracia; order Bacteriovoracales; family Bacteriovoracaceae; genus JAAEST01. The sequence continues at coordinate 4,973 of JAONMX010000001.1, read as the reverse complement.
GTAACGTTGGAGAATCTGATTCAACATGTGTTGATCAAGTTCAATCAAGTAGATTTTCTGGTGACGTAACAGCACAAGATCAATCTTCAAGTGAATCAGAATCAGAAGTTGCTGTTGATAAGTAAGATTATTAAAATTCGACTTTAAAAAAGCCCTCAAAACTGAGGGCTTTTTTTATGATTCTTCAATGATCTTTTGAAGGAGCTCTTTTTCTTCAGGTGTATAAGTATCTTTATGAATTTCTTTTTTTAATTCTCTTTTGATTTTTTTACTTTCAGCTTTTTGAGTTGAAGAGTATTGGGTTTTAATATGATCTTGTTTTTTAATATTAGTTGAGAACATCTTTTGTCCAATTTCTTTTCCCGCTTGTAAATTATCTTTTGCCTTTTCAGATAAGTCTGCAAAGAGCTCTGTCGTATATGGCTTAGCTACTTTATTGAGATGGCTAAAGATGGGCTTATTTCCTACAGGAAAGCTTAGGATAATAAAGCTGAGTGTAAAATAAATAAAAAACTTAATAATAAACATACTTATTCCTTTGATAGCTCTTGGTCGATTTTTTCAACAGACTTTAAGAGGTCTTCTTTAGAAAATGGTTTAGGTAGAAAATCAAGAGCTCCACTTGAGATAGATTCTATCACTACTTGTTGAATATTAAGAGAGGACATCATAATAATATGTGTTCCCAAAGATTTTTCCGATAAAATTTTAGCAAGCTCAATCCCAGATCTTTGGGGCATCACGACGTCTATTAAAAATAAATTAGCATCTGTTGTTCCAGATAGTGCAATACCATCCTCTGCACTTGCTGCTTGGCCAACGACATTGAAACCTTCATCTTCTAAAATACTCACAACTGAGTTTCTTGAAAAATCTGAATCATCGACAACGACGATATTTAGCTTTGAGTTACGTTCTTTCTTTTCTGACATAAAAAAACCTTCTATTGAGTTAGCTATATTTTAAAACAAAATGCTAAGACTCTCTAGAAGGTTCTTTATTCTTGAATGTTTTAGTTGGTTAAGCCGCAGACCTTGGAACTGTTTTAACAGCTCTTTTCTTCTTCTTAGTCGTAGTCGTCTTACCAATTGTCTTCTTGTGCTGATCCCAACCGAGTAAAGCGATATCTAGCACTTCACTTATGGCCTTAACTGGAACAAAATTAACTTTTTCTTTCAGTTCGTCTGGCACATCTGTAATATCTTTGTGGTTTTTCCAAGGAATAATAACCGTATCAATTCCCATTCTCATGGCCGCTAGGGATTTTTCCTTTACACCACCAACAGGAAGTACTTTACCTGTTAGAGTGATTTCTCCTGTCATGGCAACTTTATGATCAATAGGACAGCCAGTAATTAAACTTAATATGGCCGTGGCTAAAGTTATACCTGCACTAGGTCCATCTTTTGGAATGGCTCCAGCAGGTAGATGAATATGTATTTCATGTTCATCAAAAAAGTCTTCATCAATACCGAGTTGCTTCGCTCTAGATCTAATATAACCAATAGCTGTTTGTGCAGACTCTCTCATGACTTCACCAAGCTGACCGGTAAGAGTTAAACCTCTTCCTTTCATTTTGGTTGCCTCAATATAGAGAACTTCTCCACCGGCGGCAGTCCAAGCTAAACCTGTTGCTACACCAATTTCGTCAGTATCATTCTCGTCTTCTTTTGTATAAATAGGAGGTCCTAGTAGATCAATAACAGTATCGCTTAATAGCTTTGTTTGCTCTACTTCACCTTGTGCTATTTTCATGGCAACTTTTCTACATAGGGCACCAATCTTTCTTTCTAAATTTCTTAGACCAGCTTCTCTTGTAAAATGTCTTATAACACTGTTAATTCCATCATCTGTGAACTTAACATTATCGTGGGAAATACCATTCTCATCCATTTGTTTTGGAACTAAGTATTTCTTACTAATTTGAAGTTTCTCTTCTTGTGTATATCCAGATAACTCTAAAACTTCCATTCTATCTCTTAGCGGACCAGGAATATTTTGAAGAACGTTAGAAGTTGCAATAAACATACAATTTGAAAGATCAAACGGTGCGTTTAGATAATGATCCCTAAACTCTTTGTTTTGTTCTGGATCTAAAACTTCTAGCATTGCTGAAGCTGGGTCACCTTTCATATCGCCGCCTAATTTATCGACTTCATCTAAAAGGATAACTGGATTATTTGTTTTTGCTTGTTTAAGTGCTTGAATAAAACGTCCCGGCATAGAACCAACGTATGTTCTTCTATGTCCTCTAATTTCGGCTTCATCTTTAACGCCACCAAGACTGATCCTAACAAACTCTTTTCCGGTCGCTCTTGCAATAGATTTCCCGAGAGAAGTTTTACCAACTCCTGGGGGACCAGAAAGACATAAGATAGGGCCTTTCATTTCATTACCTTTTAATTGCCTAACAGCAAGGTACTCAAGAATTCTTTCTTTAACTTTTGCTAGGTCAAAGTGATCTTCGTCAAGAATTTCTCTCGCTTTTATTAAATCGATAACTTCTTCACTGGCCGTCGACCATGGAAGATCTGTCATCCATTCTAAATATGTTCTGATAATTCCTGATTCACTACTGTCGGGATGCATTTTTTCAAGTCGAACAAGTTGTTTATTAACTTCTTTTTCAACTTCAGTTGGCATCTTTGCGTTTAATATTTTTGCTTTAAACTCAGAGATTTCATCATCACCTTCAGGCTGAGCCATTTCATCACCAAGTTCACTTTTAATGGCCCTGATTTGTTCACGAAGAAAGTATTCTTTCTGTGATTTGTTCATTTCGTCTTTCGCAACATTCTTTATCTTCGCTTGCATCGATAGTATTTCGAGTTCGCGAGTCAGAATTTCATTGATCTTATGAAGTCTTTCAACAGGATCAAATGTTTCTAATATCATTTGTGCTTCAGCAACATGAAGATTTAAGTTCGAAGCAACAAGGTCGGCGAGTCTTCCTGGATCTGTGATATCTTCTAACACTGTTAGGATATCTGGAGAAAGAACTTTTCCAAGAGTAATAACTCTTTCAAGTTGCTCACGGATATTTCTCATGATGGCATCGGTTGCTATTTTATCTTGAGTTACTTCAACGTCGTCCGCTTTTGCAATTTTAGTTACAAAGAATGGATCTTGTTGTTCGAAGTCTAGAATTCTAGCTTTCGAGAGACCTTGAACAAGAATTTTAATTCTTCCGTCCGGTAGCTTTCTCATTCTCATGATCATGGCCACAGTTCCAGTCTCGTAAATTTCAGATGGTTCAGGATGTTCTGCCTTGATATCTTTTTGTGATGACAAAAGTATAAGTCTATCACTTTCATTTAACGCATGCTCAACAGCTTTGATAGAAGATTCTCTTCCGACAAAAAGTGGCAGGATCATAAAAGGATAAACAACGATATCTCTAATCGGCAGGAGTGGAAGACGTTCTTTGAATTCAATGTTGTCGCCCTCATAATTTGTTACCATATTCTCTTCCTCCAACAGATGCTAATGCAATACTTAAGTTCCATAAACTGAATCGTCTTTTTTTAAGAAGTTCTTTAAATATTTCTTTACATTCAGCCACTTTTTTTTATTATCTGACCGATTAAATCGGTTAATTTCCTAGCTATCTTTTCTTTAAAAATGGTGAAACTCTCGTTATAATCGGTACTTCGAAAATTGGAATTTTTTCATCGGAAAAGGAATAAAAATGACCGACCAAATGGGTGTAGCTTTACTAGCAGCTGGTGCTGGAACAAGATTAAAAGTAAAAACGGCAAAACCATTGATACGTCTTCTTGGAAAGCGTCTTGTGGATTTCTCAATTAGTGCTGTTGATGACTTTCTTGAAAGTAAAAAGCTTGCGGGTAAGTTTGGTGTTGTTATTGGTCATCAAAAAGAAGAAGTTAAAGAGTACTTAGAGTCTGTTTACTCTAATGATAGTCGCTCAGAGTTTAGTTATCCAATTCAGGAGCAACAACTTGGAACTGCAGATGCACTTAAATGTTTCTTTAAAGATTGCCCTTGGGCGAAGGACACAGAGTACACTTTAATTTTATGTGCAGACACTCCTTTGTTAACATCTGATATTTTTGAAAGTTTATATAATGTTATAAAAGAAGAAAATATTGATGGCGTTTGTGCGACTTTTTCTGTGGATAACCCTAGTGGTTACGGCCGTATCGTTCGATCACAAAAGGGTTTTGTCATTGTTGAACACAAAGACTCTAGTGAAGAACAATTAAAAATAAAGGAAGTTAATTCGGGTTTATATTTAGTGAAAACTAAGTTTGTACTGGAGCAACTTAAGACTATAGATAGTAATAATAAAAGTAACGAGTTTTATTTAACAGATATTTTTAAATTCGATAGTAATGTCAAAGCAATAGAGTTCGAGGACGCAGATAGTTTTCTTGGTGTGAATACTATGATTCAACTTGAACAAGCTCGCCTTAATCTAATCACTAGAAAAATAAGAACGCTTCAATGTGAAGGAGTTAATTTTATTAATTCTCAAAACTGTTATATTGAAGAAGGCGTTGAAATAGAAAGTGGAGCAACAATATTTCCATCAGTGACTCTACTGGGAAATACTAAAATTAATAGTGATGTCTTAGTTGAGCAGGGTTGCGTTATAAAAAACTCAACTATTGCAGAAGATACAGTCGTAAAGGCTTATTCTTATATTGAGGATACAGCTATTCAAAAAAATTGTGCAATAGGTCCATTTGCGCGCTTAAGGAAAGGTACTGAGATTGCTGATCAAGTTAAAATTGGGAATTTTGTAGAAACAAAACAGGTTAAGCTTGATAAAAATGTTGCAATCTCCCATTTAAGTTACGTGGGAGATGCAGAAGTAGGTGAAAACACAAACCTAGGTTGTGGCTTCATCACTTGTAATTATGATGGCGAAAAGAAACATCTCACAAAAATAGGAAAAGATTCCTTTATAGGTTCAGATACTCAAATGATAGCCCCTGTTAATATTGGGGATC